>JANNYI010000181.1:0-6938 GCA_031410015.1 Betaproteobacteria bacterium
GGGGGGGCGGTAGACGTTGCCGTCGGCGGGGCTTGAGCGTCGCTGGGATTTGGCGGAATCGACCCTCCGCGGGTGAAGCCTCGCCTACAGCCTCGCCTACAGCTCGCCGCCTCCCGTCGAGGGGCCTAGCCGGGCGGCCGCGGCATTTCCCGCTACTATGCGGGGTTATGCCTCCGTTGATCCAATGCCGCCCGATTCGATGAAGTTCAGCGTCGCCACCTACAACATCCACAAGGGCTTCTCCCACCTCACGCGCCGCATGGTCATCCATGAGCTCAAGGAGAAGCTGCACGGGCTGTCCGCCGACCTCCTCTTCCTGCAGGAAGTGCAGGGCGTCCATCATCGCAATGCCGGGCGTTACCACGACTGGCCCGTCAAGCCGCAGCACGAGTTCATTGCCGACACGATGTGGCACGAGGTCGCGTACGGGCGCAATGCCGTGTATCGCCAGGGGCACCACGGCAATGCGGTGCTGTCGCGCTATCCGATCGTGGCGCAGGAGAACGAGGACATTTCGGCGCATGCGTTCGAAAGCCGCGGCCTCCTGCATTGCGAGATCAAGTTGTCCGAAAAGACGCCGGTCCTCCATTGCCTCAATGTGCACCTCGGCTTGTTCGAGCGCGGGCGCACGGCGCAAATCCGGGCGCTGGTGGACCGCATCGCCGAAACCGTGCCGCGCGACGCGCCGATGATCATCGCCGGCGACTTCAACGACTGGCGGCGCAAGGCGGATCGCACGCTCACGGAGGAGCTTGGTGTCTACGAGGTGTTCGAGGCAGTGAAGGGCCGACCCGCGCGCACGTTTCCGTCGGTGTTGCCGGTGTTTCGCCTCGATCGCATCTACGCGCGGGGGCTCACCGCCGTCGATGCGCGTGTGCATTACACGATGCCGGCGGGCCGGATGTCCGATCACGCGGCGCTCGCAGCCACCTTCGAGGTGCCGCGCAAGGGCCGGTAGCGCGTCGATCGCGATGAACCGCTTCCAGACCGGCAATGCCATCGACCTGCTGCGCAGCGGCGGCGAGTACTTTCCGGCGCTGTGCTCCGCGATCGACGGCGCCGCCCGCGAAGTGTGGGTGGAGACCTATATCTTTGCCGATGACGATGCCGGCCGCACGGTCGCGGCAGCGCTCGTGGCCGCGGCGCGGCGCGGCGTCGAGGTGCGGGTGCTGGTCGACGGCTGGGGTGCGAAGCATTACCTCACCAAGGCGCTGGAGCAGCATCTGCGCGACGGCGGCGTGCGGCTGATGAAATATCGGCCCGAGGTCGCCCCGTGGCAATTCCGGTCGCATCGCCTGCGGCGCATGCATCGCAAGCTGGCGCACGTCGACGGCAAGGTGGCCTTCGTCGGCGGCATCAACCTGATCGACGACATGAACACCCCGGGACACAAGCCGCCGCGCGTGGATTTTGCGGTGCGCGTGCGCGGCCCGCTGCTGGCGCCGATCGTGCAGTCGATGCAGCGGCTGTGGGCGCTGGTCGAGCTGGTGCAACTGGACCGCAGCGAGGTGCCGCTCTTTCCGGAGCCCATCCTGGTGGAGTCCGCCGGCGCGCAGACCGCCAAGTTCGTGATCCGCGACAACTTTCGCTATCGGCGGGACATCGAGCGGGCGTACCTCGCGGCCATCCGCACCGCCAAGACCGAGATCCTGATCGCCAGCGCCTATTTCTTTCCCGGCATCCGTTTTCGCCGCGCGCTGGCGGCCGCGGCGCAGCGCGGCGTCGCGGTCACGCTGCTCCTGCAGGCGCGGGTGGAATACCGGCTGCTGCACTACGCATCGCGGGCACTCTATGGCCAGTTGCTGGCCGCGGGCGTGCACATCGAGGAGTATCACCGCTCGTTCCTGCACGCCAAGGTCGCGGTTGTCGACGACACCTGGGCCACGGTAGGCTCGTCCAACATCGACCCCTATTCGCTGCTGATGGCGCGCGAGGCCAACATATTCGTGCGCAATCCGCAGTTTGCCGACCAGTTGCGCGTCGAGCTGATGGCGATGATCGACGGCGGATCGCAGCGCGTGCAGCCAGATCGCTGGGCCGGCCGGTCGCTGCTGGCCAAGAGCGTCACGTGGATGGCCTATGGACTGGTGCGCGTGGGCATGGGCCTCCTGGGCTACGGCAACAACGAGTGGTTCGTGCAGCGTTCGCAGCGGGCGGGCTGAAGTTTGGCCCGTCACCACGCCTCGTCGTCGCTGCCGGCCCCGGCCGAGATGAACGTGCCGCGCACGCGCGGCGGCGACTGGGCCACGATCCGCACGCTGCTGCCCTACCTGTGGGAGTACAAGGGCCGCGTGGTGGCCGCGATCGCGTGCCTGGTGCTGGCGAAGGTGGCCAACGTCGGCGTGCCGGTGCTGCTGAAGGAGATCGTCGACAGCCTCGACCAGCGCACGGCGGCGCTGGCGGTGCCCATCGCGTTGCTGGTGGCCTACGGCGCACTGCGCCTGACCACCACGCACTTCACCGAGCTGCGCGAATTCTACTTCGCGCGGGTCACGCAGCGCGCGGTGCGCAAGATCGCGCTGCGCGTGTTCCGCCACCTGCACGCGCTGTCGCTGCGCTTTCACCTGCACCGGCAGACGGGAGGACTCACGCGCGACGTCGAGCGCGGCCAGCGCGGCATTTCCACGCTGATCAGCTTTGCGCTCTTCTCCATCCTGCCCACGCTGATCGAGATCACGCTGGTGCTGGGCATCCTGTTCGTGCGCTACGACTGGACCTTCTCGGCCATCACACTGGGCGCACTCGTGATCTACATCGCGTTCACCGTGCTGATCACCGAGTGGCGCACGCACTTCCGGCGCACGATGAACGAGCTCGACTCCAAGGCCAACACGCGCGCGATCGACAGCCTGCTCAATTACGAGACGGTCAAGTACTTCGGCAACGAGGAGTGGGAGGCGCGCCGCTACGACGAGAGCCTGCAGCGCTTCGAGACCGCGGCGGTCAGGAGCCAGACGTCGCTGTCCATCCTCAACGTCGGGCAGTCCGCGATCATCGCCATCGCGGTCACGCTGATCGTCTGGCGCGCAACGGTGGGCGTGGTCGCGGGCACGATGACGATCGGCGATCTCGTGCTCGTCAACGCGTTCATGATCCAGCTCTATGTGCCGCTCAATTTCCTGGGCGTGATCTATCGCGAGATCAAGCAGGCGCTGGCCGACATGGAGCGCCTCTTCGGGCTGATCGAGGAGAACGCGGAGATCAAGGACAAGCCCGGCGCGAAACCGCTGGCGCTGCGCGGCGCCGAGGTGCGCTTCGAGCACGTGGACTTCGCGTACGAAGCCAACCGCCGGATCCTGTTCGACGTGTCCTTCACCATTCCCGCGGGACGCACGGTGGCGGTGGTCGGGCCGTCGGGCGGCGGCAAGTCCACGCTTGCGCGGCTGCTCTACCGCTTCTACGAAGCGAGCGGCGGCCGCATCACCATCGACGGGCAGGACCTCCGCGACGTGCAACAGGAATCGTTGCGTAGCGCGATCGCGATCGTCCCGCAGGACACCGTGCTCTTCAATGACAGCATCGAATACAACATCGCCTACGGCAAGCCCGGCGCCACGCACGACGAGATCGTGGCCGCGGCGCGCCTGGCGCAGATCGATGCGTTCATCCAGGGCCTGCCGGACGGTTATGCCACGCCGGTCGGCGAGCGCGGCCTGAAGCTCTCCGGCGGCGAGAAGCAGCGCGTGGCCATCGCGCGGGCCGTGCTCAAGAACCCGCACATCCTGATCTTCGACGAGGCCACCAGCGCGCTCGACTCGCGCGCCGAGAAGGCCATCCAGGCCGAGTTGCGCGAGATCGCGCACAACCACACCACGCTCACCATCGCGCATCGACTGTCCACGATCGTCCATGCGGACGAGATCCTGGTCCTGGAACAGGGCCGTATCGTAGAGCGGGGCACCCACCCGGACCTGCTGGCAGCGCAGGGCACCTACGCCCGGATGTGGCGCCTGCAGCAGGACCAGGAAACGATGGCCGCAGGCCCGGATCTTGCTGCGTTGCAGGGCCACCACACGGGAAACGTCGCCTAAACCCCTGATTTGCATGGGGGATTGACGGGCATGCCCGGGGCGTGCGATAAACCGGGCAGTCACTATTGAGAACCCGCCTCATGATCCGTCGTTTACTCATTGTTTTCGCGGTCTTTGCGTCCGCCTCCGCCGTCGCCGCGCCCACGGCCCTGGACGCCGCCAAGCTGAAGCTGCTTTCGGCCAACGCGGTGGTCATCGATCCGGCCGATGGCCAGGTCGTCTACTCGAAGGCGGCCAACGAGGTCACGCCCATCGCGTCGCTGACCAAGCTGATGACGGCGATGGTGGTGCTCGATGGCGCCCAGCCTCTCGACGAGGCGCTGGCCATCGACATGGGCGATTTCGATTATCTGAAGGGCAGCCATTCGCGCCTGCGCATGGGCGCGACGCTGTCGCGCGATGAAATGCTGAAGCTCGCGCTGATGTCGTCGGAGAACCGGGCCGCCTCCACACTCGCACGCCACTATCCCGGTGGCACGCCGGCATTCGTTTCCGCGATGAACGCCAAGGCCGCGCTCCTGGGCTTGTCCAATACGCGCTTCGAGGATCCTACGGGCCTGTCGCCACGCAATGTTTCCACTGCCAACGACCTGGCGTTGATGGTGCAGGCCGCCGCCGCGTACCCGGTGATTCGGGCGCATTCGACCACGCCGGCGCATTACGTCGAAGTGCAGCCAACGGGCCAGACGCTTGGCTTCAACAATTCCAACGCGCTGATCAAGAGCGGAACCTGGGACATCCAGTTGCAGAAGACCGGCTACATCCGCGTAGACGGACGTTGCGTGGTCATGCTGGCCACCGTCGCCAGCAAGCCGATGGTGATCGTGCTGCTCGATTCGATCGGCAAGGTTGCGCGGCTGGGCGACGCGCAGCGGGTCAAGTACTGGCTCGAAACCGGCGAATCGATGCCGGTGGCGGTCGCCAAGCCCGTTGTCAATCGCGCCGTGAAGGGCGCCCGTCCGGCGAAGGCCGCCGCGCCGACACGGGTGGCCTCCAACACCAGCACCAAGGGCAAGGGAAAGCGCGCCTGATACGTGCCGCCAACGACCACGACAAACGGCCGCACTCTGCGGCCGTTTTTGTTTGCGGCACCGGGGCGACCCGCGCTCCCCGACGGACAAGGACGATCGAGCTTGACCTGTATCAAGGGCGGGGGAGGGCGTTGCCATCTGCATGATGTAGGTCAACGATGCGGCCGGGCGCGGCCCCTAGACTGGCAACTGTGCGAGATGGGAAATCGACGCCGTTGCGCGACATCCTCCCGACCGCCGTCGTTCATTCCTTTTGGGGACCACCATGCTGACCAGAACCAAGCTCTTCCTCGCCTTGGCCGCGGCTTCGCTCGCGGCATGCACGACGGTTGACGCACCCCCGCCGCCCAATACGCTGGTCGTGGCCAAGGTTGCCGCGGCCCCGGCGCTCGACGGCAACGGCAACGATACGGCGTGGGCCTCGGCCAGGCCGCTGAGCGTGAAGCTGTCCGGCGGCGCCAACTTCGGCACCACGGGCGAGACCACGGTCACGCTCAAGGCCGTGACCTCCGGCGACATGATCTATTTCCTGATGCAATATGCCGATCCGACGCTGTCGATGCAGCGCGGCCCCTACAAGAAGCAGGCCGACGGCAGCTGGAAGAAGCTGTCCGACCCGAACGACAAGGGCGGTGACGATAACGTCTATTACGAAGACAAGTGGTCGCTCATGTGGAACGTCAACGACTCGATCGCCGGTTTCAACCAGAACGGCTGCGCGGTGATGTGCCACCTTGGCGAGACCAAGCCCTACGGCAACAAGTACACCGACAAGGCCGGTGAATTCGCCGACATGTGGCACATGAAGGGCGCCCGCAACGGCGTCTGGGGATTCGTCGATGACCAGTACGTCGACAGCACGCGCTACGACAAGGAGAAGGCGTCCAACGCCGGCCGCAAGGGCGATCCGGGCGGTCCCGACTACAAGGCCTTCAGCCTCGTCAGCGGCAAGCCCGAGTTCATGAACAAGGACGGCAAGGCGGCCAATGCGGGTGGGACGTACTGGATCAAGGACGGCGACCAGGTGGCCTTCGACGACAGCAAGTTCAAGGTGGGCGACGAGGTCTCCTCCTACATCGTCTTCCCGTTGAAGGGCGATCGCGGCGACATCAAGGTGGCCTCGCGCTGGCAGAACGGCATGTGGACCTATGAGGTTGCGCGCAAGCTTGCCACCGGCAGCCAGTTCGACGTTCAGTTCACCGACATGGGCAAGACCTACACGTTCGGCGTTGCCGCCTTCGACAATGCGCAGGTTCGGCATGCCGTGGCGTGGGAACCGCAGAAGCTGGTGTTCGCGAAGTAACCGTCGTAACCGGTGCATGGCCCCGACGCAGGTTGTCGCGTCGGGGGCGCGCTGGCGCAGGCGCCAAAATCAAGGGCGAGGCCAGGCGAGTCCGATTCGTTGCCATGTGTCGTATGCCAACGGCCGCATCTTGCGGCCGTTTTGCTTGGTGCCGGGCCCGGGTTCTGTCGCTGCATCGATGTCGATGCAAACAGGATCGAGCCGGGTCGGTCTGGACACCGGCCGCTACCGGCCAGGCGTCCGCTCAGTTCGAGTTACGGAACTCCTGGACGGTCAGGATCAGACCGACAAGCAGCACGCCGAATGCGACGACGCCCAGAAGAAGAAGCTCGTTGGGGCTCACTTTTTTCTCCCCATCAGGGCGGCCAGCTTGAAGTAGATTCCAAAGCTGAATATTGATGGAATCCAGATAGCAGTGAAGATCGCCTGCTCACGGTCCTGCGCCACAAACCAAAGATAGGCAGAGACGACGAACGAGATCATCACCGCCAACAGAATGAAGTAATCCGATTTCCTGAACATCAAGCCTCTCCCAAAGTTTCACTGCTCAAGGTATTCGATGGCGCCGTAGCC
>JANNYI010000182.1:0-7380 GCA_031410015.1 Betaproteobacteria bacterium
CGATCACGCCGGGACGCAGCTGTTCGCGCGGCCTGCCACCGACGATATGCAGCACCGCGGCGTCGCCCGCGTAGAGCCACGCGCCGGGAAAGCCGAGATCGGGGCGCGGGCCGTCCACGAGCCCGAGAAATTGCGCGTAGAACGCCACCGTACCCGGCACGTCGTCGGTCAGCACGGTGAAATGATTCATGCCGGATGTGGCCATTGCGCGGTCTCCTCCTGCGTCGAGCCGTCAGGATAGTCCATCGGCGAGGAACGCGCCGACCAATGCCGTGGCGTCCGGCGCGCCGGCATCGTTGTAGGCCAGCGTGGCATCGCCGCCGCTCCACGCATGACCCAGTCCCGACACGGACACGTGACGCGCCACCAGCTGCCCGTCGCGGCGCCACTCGCTTACGGTTTCAATGCGTCCGTCGGCCAGCGTTCGTTGCTGCTCAGTCGTCGCGGGCGGCAGGTCCGCGCCGGCCGGAAAGCCGTTGAGCGAAAGGTATTGCCGCACCAGCGCCGTGGTGTTGGACGCCGCCACCACGCGGTCGCCCTCGCCGTGAATGGCCAGCAGCGGCACGGTCAGGGGCGCGGTTCCCGCCTTCTCGCGTGCAGTGGACCCGATGCGCTCGACGTCGGTCTCCGGCCCCTGCTGCATGACCTTCAATGCCGACAGCGCCGACGTTGCGGCACCGCAGGCCAGCCCGGAGTGCACGGCCACGCCGCTCACGAGGCGCGGATAGCGCACGCCCAGCGCCGCCGCGATCGCGCCGCCGGCCGACATGCCCGCGACCACCACGCGCTTGCGATCGATGCGATAGCGGCGGCTGACGCTGCGGATCTGTGCCGCGATGATCGCCGTCTCGCCATGCCCTGCCGCGGTACGCGTGTCGAACCAGTTCCAGCAACCCCAGGCGTTGGCGGTGTCCTTCTGCCGCGGCAGCAGCACGACGCAACCGAGACGATCCGCCAGCGCCGCCACGCGCGTGCCCTGCGCGAACTCCTCGGGCGTCTGCTTGCAGCCATGGCACAGCACCAGCAGCGGCGCGCGCTTCCACAGCCAGCGCCGCGGCGGCAGATAGACGAGGTAGTCGCGGCTCGGCCACACGTGCGGCGCGATGCCCACCCATCCACCGAACGAAAACTTCGACCCGGTCACGAAACGGCCGGGAACAGGCTCGCCGCCGAAGAGCTGCGCGACGAAGGCCTTGAGGCGCGACCAGAGGCTCAAGGTGGCCCCGTCAGATCAGCACGATGTCGTACTGCTCCTGCGTGTACATCGTCTCCACCTGCAGCGAGATGGGCTTGGCGATGAAGTCGCCCAGTTGCGCCAGGCTCTGCGACTCTTCCTCGAGAAACATGTCGATCACCGACTGCGCGGCGAGGATGCGGAACTCGCGCGCGTTGAACTGCTTCGACTCGCGGACGATTTCGCGCAGGATTTCGTAGCAGATCGTCTGCGCGGTCTTCAGCTGGCCGCGGCCGTGGCTGGTGGGGCAGGTTTCGCACAGCACGTGCGCCAGCGACTCGCGGGTGCGTTTGCGCGTCATCTCCACGAGGCCGAGCTGCGTGAAGCCGTTGACGGTGAGGCGCGTGCGATCCTTCTCCAGCGCGCGGTTCAGCTCCGCCAGCACGGCATTGCGATGATCGACGTTGTCCATGTCGATGAAGTCGATGATGATGATGCCGCCCAGGTTGCGCATCCGCAGCTGGCGCGCGATCACCTGCGACGCTTCGAGATTGGTCTTGAAGATCGTGTCGTCGAAGCTGCGGCCACCGACGAAGCCGCCGGTGTTGACGTCGATGGTGGTCATCGCCTCGGTCTGGTCGATGATCAGGTAGCCACCCGACTTCAGGTCCACGCGCCGCTGCAGCGCCTTCTCGATCTCGTCCTCGACGCCGTGCAGGTCGAAGAGCGGCCGCTCGCCCACGTAGTGGTTGATGCGATCGGACAGCGCCGGCGTGTAGTGGCTGGCGAAGTCCTGCATCTTCACGTAGGTTTCGCGCGAGTCGACCAGCACCCGTGCCGTTTCCTCGGTGGACATGTCGCGCAGCACGCGCTGCGCGAGGTTCAAGTCCTGGTACAGCAGCGATGCGGGCGGGGCGGAGCGCGAGCGCTCCGTCAAATCACCCCACAGCTTCGTCAGATATTCGATGTCGGACTGCATCTCGCGCTCGGAGGCCGTCTCGGCCATCGTGCGGATGATGAAGCCGCCGGTCGAGCCCTCGGGGAGCAGGTGCTGCAGGCGTTCGCGCAGCGTCTCGCGCTCGGCCTCGTCGCCGATGCGCTGCGAAATGCCGATGTGCGAATCCTGCGGCAGGTACACCAGCAGGCGGCCGGCAAGGCTCACCTGCGTGGACAGGCGCGCGCCCTTGGTGCCGATGGGGTCCTTGATCACCTGCACCAGGAGCGTCTGGCCCTCGTGCAGGATCTTCTCGATGGGCTTCTGTTCGCCGCCATGGCCGTTCTGGCGGTGCTCCCAGATGTCGGCGATGTGGAGGAAGGCGGCGCGCTCGAGGCCGATCTCGATGAACGCGCTCTGCATGCCAGGCAGCACGCGCACGATGCGGCCGAGGCAGATGTTGCCCACGAGACCGCGCGCGCTGGCGCGCTCCATGTGCAGCTCCTGCACCACGCCCTGCTCGAGCATGGCCACCCGCGTTTCCTGCGGCGTGACGTTGATCAGGATTTCGTGCGTCATGGTGCGCCGTCAACGTATTGAATTTGGTGGTTTGTTATAGCACGGCGCGCCCGGTACGGGCGAGGAGGTCCGCCGTTTCGGCCAAAGGCAGGCCCATCACGCCGCTGAAGCTGCCGTCGAGGCGCGTGATGAATGCCGCGGCGCGCCCCTGGACAGCGTAGCCCCCGGCCTTGTCGAAGGGCTCTTCGGTGGCCACATAGCGTTCGATCTCGCCCGACTTCAATACGCGCAGCGTGACCGCCGACACGCTGATCGCAATCTCGACGTCGTCATGCCAGCGCAGCGCGACCACGGTGATCACGTCGTGCGTGTGGCCGGAGAGCTTTGCCAGCATTGCCCGGGCCGCATCGGCGTCCGCGGGCTTGCCGAAGATCACGCCGTCGAGCACCACTTCGGTGTCGGCGCCCAGCACCGGCAGCGGCGGGAGCTTGCGCTGTTCCATCCGTTGCCAGCCAATCTGCGCCTTGGTGCGCGCAATGCGCTCGACATAATGCAGCGGCGGTTCGCCGTCTCGGGCTTCCTCGACGACGTCGCGATGACGGCCCGGTGCTTCGCGCAGGCGTATCTCCGCAAACGGGACGCCGAGCTGGCGCAGCAGTTCGTGCCGCCGCGGGCTGCGCGAGGCCAGGTAGAGGGCCGGGGCGTCCACGGCGGCGCGCTTGTCAGTCACGATGATAGGGATGTCCGGTGAGCAGCGACACGGCGCGATAGAGCTGCTCGGCCAGCATGACGCGGACCAGGCCATGCGGCAGCGTGAGCGCCGACAACGCCATGCGCTCGGCGGCGGCGCGCTTGAACGTGGGGTCGAGGCCATCCGCGCTGCCGATCACGAAGGCCACGTCGCGCGCATCGTCGCGCCATCGCGCGATCCGGTCGGCCAGCATGCGCGAGGTCCAGGCGCTGCCGCGCTCGTCCAGCGCAACAGTGAGATGGCCGGCGCATGCGGCTTCGATGCGTACCGCTTCCGCCGCCAGCAGTTGTGCCGGCGTGCGGCCACGATCGCGGGCCTCGGGTTTCAACTCCAGCAATTCGAGCGCGTAGTCGCGCGGCAGGCGCCGCGCGTATTCGTCGTAGCCGGCATCGATCCAGGCCGGCATCTTCGAGCCCAGCGCGACGATGCGTAGTTTCACGGAGGCACGCTGCGCCGGTCACGGCCGCGGAAAGGGACTCAGGCCGCCGCGCGGGTGCGCCGGCTGGGGGCGGGCGCCTCCCAGAGTTCCTCGAGGTTGTAATGCTGTCGCACGGCGGGCTGCATGACATGCACGACGATGTCGCCGCAGTCGACCAGCACCCATTCGCCTGTTTCCTCGCCTTCGACGCCGACAATCGTCGCGCCGGCGTCCTTCAAGGCGTCGCGAACATGATGGGCGAGTGCATTGGCCTGGCGGTTGGAGTCGGCGCTGGCGATGATGAAACTGTCGCAGAAGGTGGTGAGTTTGCGCACGTCGAGGACCTTGATGTCGCGGGCCTTGATGTCCTCGAGGGCGGTGACGGCAATTTGCTGCAGTTTGTTAAGTCGCATCCGTGGGGGGGCGGTAGAGGTGATGGGTTTCAATATAGGCCAAAACGGCGGGCGGTAGCAATTGCGACAGTTCGTCAGGATCGCAACCGCGGGCGAGCCTGGCACGAATGGTCGTGGCGGAAATGTCGTGCGGCGCCACGGCCTGCTGGAAGATGCGGCCGGCGGGCGTGGCAAACAAGACCGCCGAATCATGAGTTTGGCGATGCTGCCACTCCTCGGCGAGCAGCGGCGGGAGCGCGTCGGCCGGGGACACGCCGGGTCGCGCGACCACCACGATATGCGCCAGAGCGAAGAGTTCGCGCCAGCGGTGCCACCCGGGCAGGCCGCGGAACGCATCGGCGCCCAGCACGAGCCAGAGGGGTCGCGACGGGTCCTCCCGCCGCAATTCCTCCAGCGTGAGCACCGTGAAACTCTTGCCGCCGCGCCGCAACTCGCGGTCGTCGGCAACAAGGCCGGGAAATTCGGGCAGTGCCGCGCGCAGCATCGCCAGGCGATGGGCGGCGGAGGCGTGCGGACCGCCGCGGTGCGGCGGATCGGCGGCGGGAATCAGGCGCAATTGCGCCAATCCCAGCGCGCGCCGCACGTCGTCGGCCAGCCGCAGGTGCCCGTAGTGAACGGGATCGAAGGTGCCGCCCAGCAGCGCGAGCGGTGGCAGTGGGTCCACGCGTGGCGGCGTCGCGTCAGAAGCTCGAGCCCGGTTCGGCCAGGAACGCGACTTCCTCCGGCGTGGACGGGCGTCCCAGGATCGCGTTGCGATGCGGATAGCGGCCGAAGCGGAAGTAGACGTCGGCGTGCTTCTGCGCCCACGTCAGCGGGCCATCGTCGCTGGTTTCGCGCGACAGGGCGCCGAAGAGTTCGAGCGAACGGCGCTGCATCGCGTCGTCCTCTGCGTGTTCGAACGGCAGGTACATGAACCAGCGGCCGTAGCGACCGAAGGCGTGGTCGAGTTCGCGATCGAAGCCGCGCGCGATGGCGTCCTGCGCCGTGGCCAGTGCCCGCGGATCGCCGGCGAAGGCGCGCGGCGTATCGCGGAACATGTTGCGCGTGAACTGGTCGAGCAGCAGGACGCGCGCCAGCGCGCCGGGGGCGTCGAGGCACCATTCGCCGCAGCCGCCGGCCAGCGCACGCTCGACCGCGTCGCCGAACGCGAGCCGGATCGCCTCGTCGAAGGCGGGATCCTTGCGAAACCATTCGGGGCGCGCCGTGCCGCGTGCCGCCGAACCGGGCGCGCCGAACCAGAAGTCGAGAACCGCAGTGGGGGCTATGACCATGGCCTATGATAGAGGCAATGACCGGGCCGCGAACATGCGGCCTTTATTGTCGTCGCCGCGATGACCACCACCTCCTACCGCAACATCTTCCTGCTGGCGTGCTGCCAGGCGCTGCTGCTCACCAACTCGGCCGGCCTCATCTCGATGAACGGGCTGGTGGGCTACTCGCTGGTCGACACCAAGACGCTGGCCACGCTTGGCGCCACCACCTACGTGCTGGGCTCGGCGCTGGCCACGATGCCGATGTCGCTGTGGATGGCCCGGGTCGGCCGCCGCCGCGGCTTCATGGCCGGAGCGCTGATCAATGTCCTAGGTTGCGCGATTGCCGTCGTGGCGCTGCTGGCGGGCAGTTTTGCGCTGTACTGCGCAGCCACCGCCATCATCGGCATCTACAACGCAGTGGGGCTGCAATACCGCTTCGCGGCAACCGAAGTGGCGTCAACCGCCGACAAGGCGCGCGCGATCTCACTGGTGCTGGCGGGCGGCATCGCCGGCGGGTTTCTCGGCCCCGCAATCACGCGCTGGGGCCAGCACATGTTCGCCACGCCGTTCCTCGGTTCCTTCGCGATGTTGGCGGGCGTGGCCGTGCTGGCGCTGGCCGTGCAGTCGCAGGTGCGTGTGCCGAAGCCCAGCGCCGAGGAGCGCTCCGGCGGCGGGCGGCCGCTGCGCGAAATCATCCGGCAGCCGGTGTTCATCGTGGCCGCGTTGTCGGGTGGCCTCGGCTACGGCCTCATGAACCTCCTGATGACCGCCACGCCGCTCGCCATGAATTTCTGCAGCCTTCCCTACGCGCAGGCGGCGCTGGTCATCCAATGGCATGTGGTCGGCATGTATGCGCCGGGCTTCGTCACCGGCACGCTCATCAAGCGCACCGGCGTGCTGCGGGTGATCGGTGCGGGCATCGTGCTGATGGGTGCGGGTTCGCTGGTGGCCCTCAACGGCGTCACGCTTGCCCACTTCGTGCTGGCGCTCGTCCTGGTCGGCATCGGCTGGAACTTCATGTACACCGGCGGCACGATGCTGCTGACCGAGGCCTACAAGCCGGCGGAGAAGGCGCGCACGCAGGGCGCCAACGACTTCATCGTCTTCTCGATCATGGGGGTGTCGTCGTTCTCCTCCGGCGCGCTGGTATCCGCCGCCGGCTGGGAGGTGATGAACTGGGGCGCGCTGCCAGTGCTGGTGCTGATCGCCGGCGTCGTGCTGTGGTACGCGCGGCACCGCTCGACGATGGCGGCTGCGGCGGCCTGAGTTGCAGCCTTCGGTGGAAAAGTCTCTCCAGGATGCCATGCGGATGTCGCCCTGACACCAATCCTCCCTCGATCGAGTGCTTGCTGCCGATGCCCATCACTACCAGCAAGGAACTGCGTTTCCATACTGGACGATCGACGCTGTCGCAGCCCATCGCCGATGCGACGCACACCATTTCGCGGTCGTCATCGACCACGGGATGGCGCAGCCGCGAGCGGGCGCGGGCTGGGGCTCTCGCTTCAAGGCGAGCGCGTTGTCGGCGCTTTGGCGTCGGCCTTGCGCCGCGCCACCTCGAGTGCCTTGTCGATGCGTTCCTGTGTCGGCGGATGCGAATTTACATAGTTGGTTTTTTCGATCGCGCCGCGGCGCACTGCTTCCGCTTGCAGCTGACGCATGGCATCGGCAAGTGCTGCCGGACTTGTGCCCACCTTGTTCAACAGGTCCAGGGCGAACGCATCGGCCTCCCGCTCGGCTTCGCGCGAATGGGCCGCCTGCAACAGCGTCTGGGGTGCCATCCCGGCGACGCTGCGCAGCAGCGAGGGATCGTGCAGCGCGGTGCCAATGACGATCGCGACCCCTGTTTGTCGCATCAGTGCTCGAGTGCCGTGGCGATATTGCACATGGCCGAGTTCATGGGCGATGACCCCGGCGA
>JANNYI010000183.1:0-8192 GCA_031410015.1 Betaproteobacteria bacterium
TGAAGGCAGGCGTGCCGTGCGTCCCGGGTTCGGAAGGCTCGTTGCCCGAAGACCCGAAGGAAGTCGTTCGTATCGCGCGCGCCGTGGGCTACCCCGTGATCATCAAGGCGGCCGGCGGCGGCGGCGGCCGCGGCATGCGCGTGGTGCACACGGAAGCGGCACTGCTGCCCGCGGTGACGCTGACGCGGGCCGAGGCCCAATCGGCATTCGGCAATCCGATGCTGTACATGGAGAAATTCCTCACCAGCCCGCGCCACATCGAGATCCAGGTGCTGGCCGACCAGTTCAAGAATGCCGTGTATCTCTTCGAGCGCGACTGCTCGATGCAGCGCCGGCACCAGAAGATCATCGAGGAGGCGCCCGCCCCCGGCATCAACCAGCGGGCGTTGACGCGCATCGGCGAGCGTTGCGCCGACGCCTGCCGCCGCATCGGCTATCGCGGCGCCGGCACCTTCGAGTTCCTGTACGAGGATGACCAGTTCTTCTTCATCGAGATGAACACGCGCGTGCAGGTCGAGCATCCGGTCACGGAAATGATCACCGGCATCGACATCGTGCAGCAGCAGATCCTGGTGGCGGCGGGGCGCAAGCTCCAGTTCCGCCAGCGCGACATCGTCAAGCGCGGCCACGCGATCGAATGCCGGATCAACGCCGAGGACCCGGTCACCTTCGTGCCGTCGCCCGGGCGCATCACGTCGTGGCATCCTCCGGGTGGCCCGGGCATCCGCGTCGACTCGCACGCGTACACCAACTACTTCGTGCCGCCGTATTACGACTCGATGATCGGCAAGGTCATCGCCTACGGCGACACGCGCGACCAGGCCCTGGCGCGGATGCGCATTGCGTTGTCGGAAATGGTCGTCGAGGGCATCAAGACCAACATTCCGTTGCATCAGGAACTGATGCAGGACGACAAGTTCCTGCGCGGCGGCACGTCCATCCATTATCTCGAAGAGCGGATGGCGAAGCGGCTATGAAGTGCTGCTGTCGCGTGCCGTGACCTATACCGCCCTGTGTTTCGACACCGCGGCCGCGCTGGCGGACGCGTGGTCCGATGCATTGCTCGAGGCAGGCGCGCTGTCGGTCGATGTGTCCGACCCCGGAGCGGGCACCGACGCCGAGTCGCCGCTGTATGGCGAGCCGGGGGAGCCGGTGGCCACCGCCTGGCCGCTGTCGCGCGTGGCCGCGCTGATCGGCGATGGCACCGATCCGCGGACCGTGCTGGCGCTCGCCGCGGATGCCATCGACGAAGCGCTGCCGTCCTTCGAGCTCGCCCCGGTGCCGGAGCAGGATTGGGTACGGCAGACGCAGTCCCAGTTCGGCCCCATCGAGATCGCGCCCGGCTTCTACATCGTGCCGACGTGGTCGGAGGCGCCGGATCCCAACGCGCTCAACCTGCGCCTCGATCCCGGCCTCGCCTTCGGCACGGGCTCGCACCCGACCACGCGACTCTGCCTCGAATGGCTGCGCGACACCATTGCCGGTGGCGAAACGGTGCTCGACTACGGCAGCGGGTCCGGCATCCTGGCGATAGCGGCGGCGAAACTCGGCGCAGCGCAGGTGACCGCCACCGACGTGGATCCGCAGGCATTGGTGGCCGGCCGTGCCAACGCACTTGCCAACGCTGTGGACATCGCGGTGGTCGCGCCCGACGCGCTGCCGATGCGCGCCGAGGACATCGTCGTCGCCAACATCCTTGCCAACCCGCTGGTCCTGCTGGCGCCGGCGCTGGCCGCGCGGGTTCGGCCCGGCGGGCGCATTGCGCTGTCGGGCATCCTGTCGGCGCAGGCCGCCACCGTCGCCACTGCCTATGCGCGCTGGTTTACACTCGCGCCGTGGCGGGAGGACGACGGATGGGTGCTGTTGACCGGGACGCGCGGCGCATGTGCGGCGCAATCGCAACGGCCGCGTTCCGCGTGGGCGCCCTGATCCGATGATGGCCGAAGAAAAATTCACTCGCTGCCCGGGCTGCAACACCGTGTTCCGCGTCACCGACGCGCAGCGCGAGCTGCGCGACGGCCAGGTGCGTTGCGGTCACTGCCGCACCGTGTTCGACGGGCGCGAACGCCTCATTTCGCTCGCGCCTGCACTGCCCGCCGAAGGCGATGCGCCACTCGACGAGTTGGCGGCCGGCCCGCCTACGGTGACCCTGCGCAGCGCACGCGCGCTCGATCCGCCGCCGCCCGAGGCGCCACCCCCCGTGCCGGAGAGCGCAGTCGACTACGAGAATCGCTTCGCGTGGGAGACCAAGCGCCCGCGGTCGCGGCTGTGGACGATCCTTGGCGCGGTCGGCATTCCTCTGCTGCTCCTCGCGTTGCTGGCGCAGGCGGTCTTCCACTTCCGCGACACGCTCGCCGCCAACAGTCCGACGCTGAAACCGCTGCTGGCCCGCGCGTGTGCTGTCGTCGGGTGCGCGATCCAGCCTCTGCGCAGCGTGTCGGCGTTGTCGATCGACGCCTCCGACCTGCAGGCGGACCCCGCTCACCGCGGGCTGCTCATCCTGACCGCGACGATCCGCAATCGGGCGCCGTATGCCGTAGGCTTCCCGCACCTCGAGTTGTCGCTCACCGACGCGCAGGACCAGGTCGTGGTGCGCCGGGCGTTGGCGCCGGGCGATTACGCCGGCGGCACGGCAGACACCACCGCGGGCATCCCGGGGAACAGCGAAGTCCCCGTCAAGATCTTCATCGACGCGAGCGCGACCACGCAGGCGGGCTACCGGCTCTACCTGTTTTTCCCCTGAAACGACGCCGGAAACGGGGTCCGGCACCAAAACGGTGCCTGGAAAGTCGAGCCGCGTTGCGCTGTGCCCGCTGATGCCGGGTCAATCGGGCTCCAAAGGTGAGAGAACCCGCGCGGTGGTTGCACCGCAACCGATTCCGGCGTCCCGGTCCCCGCTAACGCGGTCGCGTGCGGGGTGTCCCGCGGACGCCCGCACCATTCCCGCGCTTTGCTGTATCGGGGCGCTCCGAAAGAGTGCAAAATATCGTGGTCGTTGCCTGCTTCCCGCCGAAAAGGCCCTGAAAACCGCGAGTTGCGGCGTCAAGGCCCATGGCATGGTTCTCGCTAAATCGGTCCTGCTCGATTTGCGCGATGCAACAGACGCCTTCTACAAACGCATCATCAGGAGATTTCATGGCAACACCGGCCGACGTGCTGAAAATGATCAAGGACAAGGAGGTCAAGTTCGTTGACCTTCGCTTTACCGACACCAAGGGCAAGGAACAGCACGTCTCGGTGCCGTCGAAGCAATTCACCAACGACAAGTTCGAGTCCGGCCATGCGTTCGACGGCTCGTCGATCGCCGGATGGAAGGGCATCCAGGCCTCCGACATGCTGCTGATGCCGGACCCGGGCACCGCCAACATCGACCCGTTCATGGACGAGACGACGTTGCTGCTCACCTGCGACGTGGTCGAGCCGATGGATGGCAAGGGTTACGAGCGCGACCCGCGGTCGCTGGCCAAGCGGGCCGAGGCGTATCTCAAGTCGTCCGGCCTGGGCGATGTCGCCTATTTCGGCCCCGAGCCCGAATTTTTCGTCTTCGATTCGGTCGAGTGGTCGGTCGACATGTCGGGCAGCTACTGCAAGGTGTTCTCGTCGGAGGCCGCATGGTCGACGGCGGACAAGTTCGAGGGCGGCAACATGGGCCACCGGCCCACGGTGAAGGGCGGCTATTTCCCGGTGCCGCCGGTCGACCAGCTGCAGGACCTGCGCTCGGCGATGTGCATCGCGCTGGAACAGATGGGCGTCGAGGTCGAGGTGCATCACCACGAAGTGGCCACCGCCGGACAGTGTGAAATCGGCACCAAGTTCGAGACGCTGGTGAAGCGCGCGGACTGGTGCCAGATCATGAAGTACGTGATCCACAACACCGCACACGCCTATGGCAAGACGGCGACGTTCATGCCGAAGCCCATTGTTGGCGACAACGGCTCGGGCATGCACGTGCACCAGTCGGTGTGGAAGGGCGGCAAGAATCTCTTCGCCGGCGACGGCTACTCGGGATTGTCCGAGTTCGCGCTGTATTACATCGGCGGCATCATCAAGCACGCGCGCGCGCTGAATGCGATCACCAATCCGGGCACCAATTCGTACAAGCGGCTGGTGCCGGGCTTCGAGGCGCCGGTCAAGCTGGCGTATTCGGCGCGCAACCGTTCCGCGTCCATCCGCATTCCGTACGTGTCCAATCCGAAGGGCCGGCGGATCGAAGTGCGCTTCCCTGACCCCACCTGCAACCCGTATCTCGCGTTCTCGGCGATGCTGATGGCGGGCCTCGACGGCGTGCAGAACAAGATTCATCCCGGCGACCCCGCGGACAAGAATCTCTACGACCTGCCGCCGGAAGAGGACGCGAAGATTCCGACCGTGTGCTCGTCGCTGGACATGGCGCTCGACTATCTCGATCGCGATCGCGAGTTCCTGACTCGTGGCGGCGTGTTCACCAACGACATGATCGACGCCTACATCGCGCTCAAGATGGAGGAAGTCACCCGGTTCCGGATGACCACCCATCCGGTCGAGTACGACATGTACTACAGCCTGTAAGCGCGAATCCATGTCAGCGCCCCGCGCGGCGCAAGCGTTGATGGAAGAGCAGGGGCAGGCCTTGTGCCTGCCCCTTTTGCTTCCTGCCCGCGTGCTCTACACTCGGACGCTATGGTCAACGATGTCCTCGATGCTGGAAAACGGTGCGTCTGCACGCTTGCGTGGTGCGCGGTGGTCGTTTGGGCGCCCGCGGCATGGGCGCAGGGGTCGGTTTGCAAGTACATCGATGCCGACGGCAACATCGTGTTTTCCAACCTGCCGCCCGAAAAGGGGCAGCGCAAGATCTCGTGCATTGGCGGCGACGAACCGCGCAAGGGAACGGCGCCCGCGCGCAGCACGACGCCTACGCCTGCAGGATTCCCCAAGGTCGACGCCGATACGCAGCGCAGCCGCGACGACATGCGCCGCAAGGTGCTCGCGGACGAACTCGGCGCCGAGGAAAAGCTGCTGGCCGAGGCTCGTGCCACCTACGCCAACGGTGCGCCCGTCCCGTTGCCTGAGGCGCAGGGCAACGCGGACAAGTATCGCGAGCGCATCGCGCGCCTGCGCCAGTCGATGCAACTGCACGAGCGCAACATCGAAGCGCTGCGCAAGGAGCTCGGCCCCACGAAATGACCCGCGTGCCCGGGTGCGGGCGCGGAACTTGCTAAGTTTCCGTGCGCATGCCGCAGCCGCGGCGTGGCACGGCGGGACATCGCAATGAAGCTGCGCTTCTTTCCATCGACAGCGACGGCGGCGCCCGTTGCGGCCAAGTATCCCGGTCTTGACCTGCTCGCGGCAGCGATCCTGATGCTGCGCTCCGATGGACGCGTCACCTACGTGAATCCCGCTGCCGAAAACCTGTTCGAGCTGTCGCGCAACAAGTTCCTGGAGCACACCCCGGAGGAACTGTTCGGCGAGTGTCCCGGATTGCGCGGTGCGATCAGCAAGGCCGTGGTCAGCGGCGCGTCGTACACCGAGCAGGAAATCGAGCTGGGCGTTGCGGGGCGCGCGCGGTTGCACCTTACTTGCACCGTATCGTCGATTGACGCCGGCGAGGCCGCGCTGCTGGTTGAATTTCGCCACATCGACCAGCAGCTGAAGATCGCGCGCGAGGAGCGCCTGCGCGATCAGCAGCAGGCCAATCGCGAACTGATCCGCAGTCTGGCCCACGAGATCAAGAATCCGCTGGGCGGTATCCGCGGCGCGGCGCAGCTGCTGGAGCACGAACTCGATCGCCCCGATCTCATCGAATACACGCAGGTCATCATCGGCGAGTCCGACCGGCTGCAGTCGCTCGTGAACCGCCTGTTGACGCCGCACCGGCTGCCCACGTACCGCCGCACCAACATCCACGAAATCGTCGTGCGCGTGCGCAGCGTCGTGCAGGCGGAGTTTCCCGCCATCGCGATGGCGTCGGATTTCGACATCAGCATCCCCGAATTCGAGGCCGATGCCGAGCAGTTGACGCAGGTGGTGATGAACATCGCGCGCAATGCTGCGCAGGCGCTGGCGGCTACGGTCGCGGCGCCGGAGATCCGCTTCGAGACGCGCATCGCCCGCGGTGTCACGCTGGCCAAGAAGCGGCATCGCCTCGCGCTTGCGCTGTCTATTCACGACAACGGCCCCGGCGTGCCGGAAGCCATCCGCGACAGAATTTTCTATCCACTGGTGTCCGGGCGCGACGGTGGCAGCGGCCTCGGCCTCACGATTGCACAGACGTTTGTCGCCCAACATCATGGATCGATCGAGTGGAGCAGTGTGCCCGGGCACACGGTATTTACGATCGTGATTCCGCTGGAACTGACGCGCGTTGCCGCCTGACGCGCCCGAGAAGGGAATGCCCCCCGCCATGTACGCCTACGATTACGAACCGCCGCGCACCGACAACGCCCGCGCCGTCTGGATCGTCGACGACGACCGTTCGATCCGCTGGGTTCTCGAGAAGGCACTGGCGCGCGAAGGCATCCCCTTCAGGACCTTCGCGACGGCCTACGAGGTATTGCAGGCGCTCGCCACGAGCGAGCCGCAGGTGCTGGTCTCCGACATCCGGATGCCCGGCGAAAGCGGGCTCGAGCTTCTCAACAAGGTGAAGGAGCGGTTTCCACAGATTCCGGTGATCATCATGACGGCGTACTCGGACCTGGACAGCGCGGTTTCGGCCTTCCAGGGCGGGGCGTTCGAGTACCTGCCGAAGCCGTTCGACATCGATCACGCGATGGCACTGATCCGCCGCGCGACAACGGAAACCGCCACACCCGCGCCCGCTGCCGGCGTGGTCCGCGAATCGCCGGAAATCCTGGGGCAGGCGCCGGCGATGCAGGAAGTCTTTCGCGCGATCGGCCGCCTGTCGCAGTCCAATGCCACCGTGACGATCACCGGCGAATCCGGCACGGGCAAGGAACTGGTGGCGCGCGCGCTGCATCGGCACGGGCCGCGCGCGGCCATGCCTTTCGTGGCCATCAACACGGCGGCAATTCCCAAGGACCTGCTCGAGTCCGAGTTGTTCGGACACGAGCGCGGCTCCTTCACCGGCGCGCAGGCACTGCGGCGGGGACGCTTCGAACAGGCCGAGGGCGGCACGCTTTTCCTGGATGAAATCGGTGACATGCCCGCCGACCTGCAGGTGCGGCTCCTGCGGGTGCTGGCCGACGGCGAGTACTACCGCGTCGGAGGACACGCGCCGCTGCGTGCCAACGTGCGCATCATCGCGGCCACGCACCAGAACCTCGAGGAGCGTGTGCGCCAGGGGTTGTTCCGCGAGGATCTGATGCACCGGCTCAACGTGGTGCGCCTGCGCCTGCCGGCATTGCGGGAGCGCGCCGAGGACATTCCCGCGCTGGCGCGACACTTCCTGCTGAAGAGCGCGCGCGACCTGGCGACGGACCCGAAGGTGCTCACGGAAGAGGCCACGAAGGCACTGGCGCAGTTCGCGTTTCCGGGCAACGTGCGGCAACTGGAGAACATCTGCCACTGGCTCACGGTGATGGCGCTGGGGCAGCGGGTCGATGTCGGCGACCTGCCGCCGGAAGTGCGCGAGGCGCCGACTGCGCCGGGCACGTCCGGCGAACCCGATTGGCAGCAGGCGCTCGATCGCGAACTCGCGCAGGCGCTGGCGCGCGGCGAGCGCAATGTGGGCGATCGCCTGGAGCAGGAGTTCGAGAAGACGCTGATCCGGCGCGCGCTGACGCACACCGGCGGCCACCGGATGGAAGCCGCGGCATGGCTCGGCTGGGGCCGCAATACGCTCACGCGCAAGATCCAGGAACTGGGGATGGAGCCCGAGTTGCGCAAGGGGATGCGCGGATAACACGTGCTCCGGCATTACGTGCATCGCCCGCCGCGCACGGTGCGTCCTTCCGTTTTCGCTCGCTTGGCGCCCTGAACGGGCGCGCTCGTCGAAAACTCCACGCCGCCCCCTGCACGTCGGGCTCTACCGTGAAACGCATGCGTAAAAAGGGGGCAGGGTCGAATTGATCGTAAAAAGGGGTCAGGGTCGAATTGATTGCGCGGCAATCACCGCCAACCCGACGCCATCCCGCAATCAATTCGACCCTGACCCCTTTTTTACCGATCCATGGGCAGCGCGCCGGGCGCGTGCAGCGAGCGCTCCACCAGTTCCTCGATCACGATGTCCGGCCGCTCGCGCTCGATCAGTGCTCGAT
>JANNYI010000184.1:0-1199 GCA_031410015.1 Betaproteobacteria bacterium
CAAGATATTGCGGAGCGCCTAATATTTCGTATGAGGCGGCGTCGAATTTCACACGCCGGAAAGTTGTATTTCGTTAGGGTAAACGATCGTTAGCCGCGCCCGACGATCTGCACCACGCCGTCGTTGATGCTCAAGGTCAGCCGCTCGCAGTTTGCAAACGGGCTTTGCGCCTGCCGGTCACGAAACTGCGTCATCGCCTGCAGTGAGGTCAGGCCCGGATGCTCGGCCAACAGCAGGGACGCCTGCATGAACTGCCCATGCGACACAATCAGTGTCAGCGGGTGGTCAACGTTGACCAACCGCGCGAGGAATGTACGGGCGCGCGCCAGGAGGTCCTGAAACGACTCCGCCCCCGGCCCGTCCACGTAGTGGGGATCAAGCCGCGCCCAGTAGGCGTCGACCCGTGGCTTCCGCTCGATCCATGACGTGCCGATGCAGGATGTCGGCTCAAGATAGGTGAATTCGTGGATCTGCCAGGTGTCGCCTCCAGCGCCGGTGAAACGCGTGGCGATCGGCACTGCGGTCTGCGCAGTGCGCAGGAACGGCGAGACGATGATGCAATCCGGCGGCGCGCTGATCGATGCCGCGAGGTGAAGCGCCTGCACGCGGCCCTTCTCGGAGAGCGGGATCAGCGCGACATCGAGGGTTTTCTCGCCGGCGTTGGAGAGACTTTCCGCGTGGCGATGGATCCAGACGCGCCGCGCGGACATCGATCGCCGGCGCCTACGCGCTCTGCTTCTCGCGCCGCTTGCGCTCGTTCGGGTCCAGCCAGCGCTTGCGCACGCGGACCGCCTTCGGTGTCACTTCCACCAGTTCGTCGTCCTCGATCCAGGCGATGGCCTGTTCCAGCGTCAGGCGGCGCGGCGGGGTGAGGCGGATGGCTTCGTCCTTGCCGGCGGCGCGCACGTTGGTGAGCTTCTTCGACTTCATGGGGTTCACTTCCATGTCGTCGGACCGGGAGTTCTCGCCGATGATCATGCCCTCATAGACCGCCTCGCCCGGATCGATGAAGAGCACGCCGCGCTCCTCGAGGTTCCAGAGCGCGAACGCCGTCGCTTCGCCGAGTTCGTTGGCGATCAGGCCGCCATTGCGGCGCCCGGCGATTTCGCCCTTGTGCGGCGCCCAGCCGTGGAAGACCTTGTTCATCACGCCCGCGCCGCGGGTGTCGGTCATGAACTCGCCGTGGTAGCCGACGAGGC
>JANNYI010000185.1:0-3787 GCA_031410015.1 Betaproteobacteria bacterium
TCGCCGCCGTCGCCGGCCGTTAGATCCTCCTGCCAGAGCGCGGCCTGCGCGCACAACGCCTTGCGTGAAGCGCGACCGCCAGCGCGGCCTGCGCGCAGAACGCCTTACGTAAAGCGCGACGAAGCGAACTACGCCGCCGTCTCGCGCCCCACGTCGCGGACCACGCACTGCTGGCGGCGGGACACCGGCAGCGTCTCGTCGATGCCAGTCAACAGCACTTCCCAGTGCGAGTCGCCGTCGTCGTTGGCGCGCCGTTCGAAGCCGCGGATGAAGTCGCGCGCCACGAGGCAGTTGCGATGCACGCGCACGAAGCGCGATCCGAACTCGGACTCGAGCTTGGTCAACGATTCCTCGAGCAGGTACTCGCGCTGCGCCGTACGGATGGTGATGTACTTCAACTCCGCCTTGAGGTAGACGATCTCGTCGATCGGCACCAGCACCACGCGCGAGCGCTCGGTCACGGACAGGAACCGCCGCGCGGAGGTGGCCATCTGCGCCAGCTTCTCGGCGCTGACGGGCTTCAGTCGCGGCACCTTCTGCAGTGCGCCCAGGAGTCGCTGCACCCGCACCGGCTTCATCAGATAGTCCACTGCACTCACCTCGAAGGCCTGAACCGCATGTTCATGGAACGCCGTCGTGAAGATGACCACGGGCGGGTGGGAAAACTTGAGCAGGTGACGAGCAAATTCGATGCCATCCATGTCCGGCATATGGATGTCGGTGAGGACCAGGTCAACGGGCGCCGAGGCCAGGAGGTCGAGCGCCTCGCGCCCGTTCTGCGCCTCGCCGACGACCGCCAGCGGCAGCGCCGCGCTGCAATCGTCGAGCAGTTCGCGCAGGCGCCGGCGGGCCGGGGCTTCGTCGTCGACGACGAGGACGCGCAGCAGGGGTTCAGACATGGGAGGCCTCGGGAAAAGCTCGGAGCACGTCGCGGAGCGTGCCGCCGTCGCGGTGCCGCGGTTCGCCACGCGCGGCCGCCTTCGGTGCATGGGGATCGGCCGCGCCGTCGGGCCCGGCCGTGCGATAGGGAACCCGGATATGCACTTCATATCCGTCCTTGGTGATGCGGGACTCGAGGCTCGCCTCGGCGTCGTAGTGCAGCGCCAGGCGTTCCTTGATGTTGGCCAGCGCCATCTTGTTGCCGGAGTGATGGCTGCCGCCGTCCGCGCGGTACGGATTGCGCAGGATGGCGTGCACCTCGCCGCGGGACAGGAACAGGTTGATCGACACCATGCCCGTCGCGCTCGACGGCTCGATGCCGTGATAGACGGCATTCTCGAGCAGGGGCTGCAGCATCAGCGGCGGCACCAGTGCGTCGCCCGGCATGCTCTTGATGTTCCAGTCGACCTGCAGGCGCTCGCCCAGCCGGAGCTGCTCGAGCTCGAGATACTGGCGGCACAGCTCCACTTCGTCGGCCAGGGGGGCCAGGTCGCGGTTGTCGCGCATCAGCACGCGGAAAAGGTCCGCCATGTCCTGCAGCGCGGCTTCCGCGCGCCGCGGTTCGCTGCGCATCAGCGACAGCACGGCATTGATGCTGTTGAACAGGAAATGCGGCCGGATGCGGGCCTGCAGTGCCTGCAGCCGGGCCTCGGTGATCGCCGGCGACAGGGCGCGGGCGCGCAGCTGGAAGTAATACAGCAGGCCGCCGGTGCACAGGAGCGCCCACAGCAGCCAGCCGAGCAGGCTGGCGGCGGGTTGCGGGTCGATCCGGTCGAACAGCGCGAAGAGCGCCACGCCAACCACCACCACCACCAGCGCGATCACGCCGCCCGCAAGCCGAAACGGCTGCCGGACCAGCCATGGCGACAGCACCCACAGGACGGCCAGCACCAGGAACAGGTAGGGTTCGACGACCGTGGTGAGGCGGGTCCACTCGCCGATCATCCCCACCGGGCTGCCCACGCGCGCAAGGGCATAAAGCGCCGCAGCCGCGTTGACGGCCACGATCGCGCGCAGGATCGTCCCCATGTTGCGAAGGTCGGGCACTGCTGGCGACTGCATGTTGTGTTTTATAATCGACTGCATATCGAAGCCGGCATGCAAGCATCATGCCCGCCCGATGTGACCGTGGGGCGGCAGTTTGGAGGACCCCCATGGTGCCGCTTCCCGCCCATTGGGGAGGCAGCGCATCCTGACCGGCGATTTCCCTGCACCATTGTCGACAAGCGCACCGACCGACGCAACACCCACCACTCCGCGGATCCCATGACCGACCACGACGCCCCGCCGCCCGCCCCGCCCGGACCAGCCGGCGGCTGGTCCGGGCGCTTTTCCGAGCCGGTGACGGAAATCGTCAAGCGCTATACGGCATCGGTCGATTTCGACCGTCGCCTGGCGGACGCGGACATCGACGGGTCGCTGGCCCACGCCCGCATGCTGGGTGCCGCCGGCATCCTCGCGGCGGCCGACGTGGCTGCGATCGAGCAGGGCCTGGCGCAGGTCCGCGCCGAAATCCGCGACGGCCGGTTCGTATGGTCGCGGGACTTCGAGGACGTCCACCTCAACATCGAGCAGCGGCTGACCGCGCTGGTGGGCGACGCCGGCAAGCGGCTGCACACCGGCCGCTCCCGCAACGACCAGATCGCCACCGATGTGCGGCTGTGGCTGCGCGGCGAAATCGACGCGCTGACGAAGCACCTTGCCGCGCTGCGGGGCGCGCTGATGGATGTGGCGGAGCAGCATGCCGCCACCATCATGCCGGGCTTCACCCACCTGCAGGTAGCGCAGCCCGTCACGTTCGGCCACCACCTGATGGCCTACGAGTCGATGTTCGCGCGCGACGCCGAGCGCCTTGCCGATTGCCGCAAACGGGTCAACCGCCTGCCGCTGGGCGCGGCGGCGCTGGCAGGCACGTCGTTTCCGATCGACCGTGCCCACGTGGCGCGGGCGCTTGGCTTCGACAGCATCGCCACGAACTCGCTGGATGCCGTGGCCGACCGCGACTTCGCGATCGAATTCGAGGCAGCCGCGGCGCTGATCATGGTGCACCTGTCGCGGTTCGCGGAGGAGTTGGTCCTCTGGTCCAATCCGCGCTTCGGCTTCGTGTCGCTGTCCGACCGCTTCTGCACCGGCAGCTCCATCATGCCGCAGAAGAAGAACCCCGACGTGCCCGAACTGGTGCGCGGCAAGTCCGGGCGCGTGATCGGCCACCTGATGGCGTTGCTGGTGCTGATGAAGGCGCAGCCGCTGACCTACAACAAGGACAACCAGGAAGACAAGGAGCCGCTGTTCGACACGGTCGACACGCTCGCCGATTCGCTGGCGATCATGACCGACCTCGTCGCGAGCGGCCTGGGCGTCAACGCGCAGAAGATGCGCGACGCGGCGCGCGAAGGCTTCGCCACCGCCACCGATCTCGCCGACTATCTCGTTCGCCGCGGGCTGCCGTTTCGCGATGCGCACGAAGCGGTCGCGCGGGCGGTGCGCTACGCGGAGGCGAAGGGCTGCGACCTGGCCGATCTGTCGGTGGCCGAGTTGCGCCAGTTCGCCGCCGCCGTCGGCGACGATGTGCACACGTATCTCACGCTCGAAGGCTCAGTGGCCAGCCGCGACCATCCCGGCGGCACGGCGCCGGTGCAGGTGCGCGCCGCCATTGCCGCGGCGCGCCTTGCGCTTGCGAGTGCTTGATCCGCGCGGCCGTCGCGCGACGGGTCGCAGCATCGAACAGTCACTGAAGGAGTCACGATGAAAGTTGCATTCCTGGGTCTTGGCGTGATGGGCTACCCGATGGCGGGCCACCTGGCGAACGATTGAATACGGTGACGTCATGGCCCGCGCGCGCCAGGTG
>JANNYI010000186.1:0-8341 GCA_031410015.1 Betaproteobacteria bacterium
CCAGGGTTGCCGCAGTGGTGTCGGCCTGCGCCCGGGCAACTGCGATCGACTCCGCGAATACCAATGCAGCGAAGCAGGTTGCAACAAGGTTTCGGGTCGGGCAGTTGGCGATCATTAGGTGCGGTTGTGGGTCGACGGTGCGACAGGATAGAGTAAAGTCGCTCCGATCCAAAGTTGGCTACGTCGATTGTTTTGCCGTCGGTGTTTTCCTGACCCCGTACCAAGGACCATTCATGATTCGTCTGCTTCCCGTTCGCGCATTGGCCGCCACGACCCTGTTCGGCATCGCCCAGGTCGTCGTTGCCGCCACTGCCTACGTCCCCAACGAAGGTTCCGGCACGATCTCGGTGATCGACACGGCAACCGACAAGGTCAGCGCCACCATTCGCCACGGCAAGAAGCCGCGCGGCATCGCGTTATCCACCGACGGCACGCGCCTCTACCTGTCCGACCAGACCGGTAACGCGCTGGTCGTCGTGGATACCGTCAAGGGCGCCACGATCGCCACCGTTCCCCTGGGCGACTCACCCGAGGCGATCTATCTTTCCGCCGACGGCAAGTGGCTGTCGGCAGCGATCGAGGAAAACGACCAGGTGCTGCTGATCGACACGGCGTCCCTCAAGGTCATGCACCGGCTGAAGATGAAGGGCAAGAACCCCGAGCATGCGGTGTTCAGTCCCGACGGCAAATGGCTTTACGTCAGCGCGGAGGAAGGCGACACGGTCGACATCGTCGACCTTGCCCGCCTCGAAGTCGTGAAGTCGGTGAAGGTCGGCAATCGCCCGCGCGGCATCGGCTTCCTGCCCGATGGCAGCCGCGCCTATGTGGCCGCCGAGAACGCGGACACGGTCAACGTCTTCGACACCCGCACGCACGAGGTCGTCGCGCGCATCAAGGCTGGCAGCCGCTCCAACGGCGTGCTCGTGCACCCCGATGGCAAGCGCGTGTTCGTCACCTCGGGCGGCAAGGGCACCG
This sequence comes from Betaproteobacteria bacterium, assembly GCA_031410015.1. Taxonomy (GTDB): domain Bacteria; phylum Pseudomonadota; class Gammaproteobacteria; order Burkholderiales; family Casimicrobiaceae; genus VBCG01. Next base: position 976 of record JANNYI010000186.1, read on the forward strand.
TGCAGGTGATCGATACGGCGACCAACGCGATCGTGCAGGAGATCGCCGTGGGCAAACGTCCGTGGAACATGGCGCTGACTCCGGATGGCAGGAAGCTCTACATCGCGGCCGGACGCTCGAATGCGGTGGCGGTGGTGGATACGGAAACGTACAAGGTGGTCGCGGAAATTCCCGTGGGCGAGTTGCCCTGGGGCGTGGCTATCCGCTAGCATCCGGCCGGCCGGAACAAGAGTCGGCGCGCGACGTCGACCACAGGGGGATCGATGGAGAGTTCTTGGGCGCGCGCCGCGCGCGCGCTGGCGTGTGCGCTCATCGCCGGTGGGGGAGCCGGTCTCGCGGCGGCGCAGTCCGCGGTGGACCTGGCGCCGATCGACGTGGTCGGCGTGGCGCCGCTGCCCGGACTGGGTACGCCCATCGGCCAGGTCCCGTCCAACGTGCAGTCCTTCGGCGCCCGCCTTCTGGGCCGCCAGCGCACCACCGGCGTTGCCGAATTCCTGGAGTTCAACGCCAACAGCATCGCGATCAATTCGCCCTCCGGCAATGACTTCCAGAGCGACCTGAGCTTCCGCGGCTTCACCGCGTCGCCCCTCCTGGGAACGCCGCAGGGCCTGTCGGTCTTCCAGGACGGCGTGCGCATCAACGAGGCCTTTGCCGACATCGTCAACTGGGACCTGATCCCGCAGAATGCCATTGCCTCGATGCAGCTCCTGCCCGGATCCAATCCGGTGTTCGGCCTCAATACGCTCGGTGGCGCGCTGGCACTCACGATGAAGGATGGCTTTGCCTACCAGGGCGCGGGCATCGAGGCCTACGCGGGTTCGTTCGGCCGCCGCGCCATTGCCGCCGATGCGGGCGGCGCGAGCGGGCCGTGGGCGGGCTTCGCCGCCGTGGAAGCGTTGCACGACGATGGCTGGCGGGAGCACTCGGCCACGCGGATCGCGCGTGTCTACGCGCGCGGCGATTGGCGCGAAGCCGCCGACGACATCGGTATCGCGGTTTCGCTTGCCGACAACTCGCTCAATGGGACGCAGGCACTGCCACTGTCGATGCTGCGCAATCCGCGGCAACCCTATACGTGGCCGGACAGCACGCAGAACCAGCTCGGCTTCGGCAACGCCACCTGGACCCACGCTTTTGCCGAGGACACGCTGCTTGCGGTCAACGGCTACTACCGGCGCCTGCGCACCACCGGCGTCAACAGCAACGTCAACGGCGACTACGACCCGGTGGAGTCCCCTGCGGAAGCGTTCAATCTCCAGACGGCGGCCACTACCCGCTCGTGGGGAGGCGCGATCCAGCTGAGCGCCAGGCGCGACTGGGGCGGCACGGCGCATCAAGTCGTCGTCGGCGCGGCCTTCGATGGAGGCAGCACGAGCTTCAGCCAGGCCCAGCAGGACGCAACCTTCGTCAATGATCGGGAAGCGGTCGGTACCGGCGCCTTTGCGACAACCACCGACGTCAGTTCGAAGGTGAGCTATGCCGGCGCCTACATTGCCGACACCATCACGCTGTCGAAGCAATGGTCGATGATGCTCGCCGGCCGTTACAACACGGCGCGCGTCACCACGCAGGACCTCACCGGCGACACACCGGCGATCAATGCCACCAACACGTTCCGCAAGTTCAGCCCCGCCATCGGTGGCAACTGGCAGCCATCGCCGAACCTCAACGCGTTTGCCAGTGTCAGCCAGGGCATCCGGGTGCCCACCCCCATCGAACTCACGTGCGCGGACCCCGCGGCGCCGTGCACGCTGCCCAACATCTTCGTCGCCGACCCGCCGCTGCAGCCGGTGATCGCCACCACCTACGAAGCGGGCCTGCGCGGACGCATGGGCAGCACCGGCTACTACAGCGCCGCGATCTACCGCACCGAGCTTGCGGACGACATCCAGTTCATCAGCGCCGGCAGCGGCGCCGTCAACGCCGGCTTTTTTCAGAACGTGGGCAAGACGCGCCGACAGGGCCTCGAGTTGACCGGCGGGGCCTCGCTCGGCGAGTTCTCGTTCGTCGCGCGCTACAGCTATCTCGACGCGACGTTTCAATCGGGTTTCGACGAGAACAGCCCGAACAATTCCAGCGCCAACGCCGAAGGTGAGATCTTCGTGCAATCCGGCAACCGCGTGCCCGGGTTGCCGCGCAATACCTTCCGCCTGCGCGCCGACTGGGCCAGCGGCCCGTTCGCCCTGGGTGCCACCGTGCTCGCGGTCGGATCGCAATATGCGCGCGGCGACGAGAACAACCAGGATGCCAATGGCCAGGTGCCGGGTTATACCGTCGTGGCACTGGACGGCACATGGCAGGTCGACCGCCATTGGCAGTTGTTCATGCGCGTCGACAACCTCTTCGATCGCGCCTACCAGAATTTCGGTATCCTCGGCGCCAACTACTTTCGTGGCCCGGGCAACACCTTTGATGCCGCGTTGGCCGGTCCCGAGCAATTCCGTGCGCCGGGCGCCCCCCTTGGCGCGTGGATCGGCATACGCTATCGGTTTGGTCGCGCGGCAGGCTAGCGCCATACCGTGCGTCCTGGTGAAATCCCTCGATGACCTCACTCAAGCATTCGTTCAACCGTCGGCAATGGCTGCGCATGGGTGCAGCCGGCGCTGCCTCGGCGCTGGTCCCCGCGTCCTGGCCGAAGCTCCACGCGGCCGAAGCGGCAGGAGCGAACGGCTGTGACACCGGTACTGCGTTCACGCTGCCCCTGTTCGTTCCGGGGATGGACGGCGAAGGCGGCCGCCTGGTCCTGGGACGCGATCCGATCGTGCTGAAGGCCGCGACGAACGGCAGCGCCCTCGCTTTCAGCGCCACGATGGACGCGCGCCGGTTTGCCAATCCGACGTTGGCGACATCGACCGGCGCGACCGTGCAGATCGCGCTCGACAACACGCTGCCGGAGCCGACCGTCGTCCATTGGCATGGTCTTGCGGTGGATACGCGCAACGACGGCAACGGCGAGACGCTGGTGCAACCGGGCGCGCAATTCCGATACGAATTTGCCGTGCGCAACCGTGGCGGCCTGTACTGGTACCACCCCCATCCGCACGGCAGCACCGCGCGGCAGGTCGCGGGCGGACTCTTCGGGCTCATGGATGTCGACGACGAGGAGCAGCGCGCGTTGCGTCAGGCACTCGAACTCACGCCCGGCGACACGGAACTCACGCTGGTCCTCCAGGACCGCCGCGCGGGCGACGCCAACCGCTATGCGCCGGCGCCCGAAGACGAGCTCTACGGCTGGTACGGCTGCCTGCCGCACGTCAATGGCGTGCTGCGCCCCTTTCATCGCGTCACGGCGCGCCGATACCGGCTGCGCATTCTCAACGCATCCAACGCGCGCACGTATCGGCTGGCGTTGCGACGGGACAACGGCAGCACGTTGCCGCTCCTGCTGCTCGGCACCGATGGCGGACTGCTCGAGCGGCCGGTTGCCTGCACCGAGTTGCTGGTGTCCCCGGCGGAACGCATCGACGTGCTCGCCGATTTCGGCAGCACCTCGGCCGGCGATTTCGTCATCCTCGAGAGTCGGGCGTTCGACCCGATGCAGGCGGTCACCAATGTGCCGCCTGCGACAGCCGCGGACGGCAAGTCCGGCGAGCATGGGCACGACAGTCTGCGCACGACAGGATCGCTGCCCGACGGCGCGCCGTTTGCGCTGATGCAGTTTCGTATCGGCGGGCCTCGCGGCGCCAACCCGCCGGTGCCGTCCCGGCTGTCGCGGATGCCGCAGGCGCACGCCAACGCCGACGAGTCGCGCCCGTTGCGCCTGGGCTTTGCGAAGGGTCGCTGGCGCATCAACGACCGCGTGTACGACCCGGCGGCCACCCCCATCGAGGTTCCCCGCGGCGCGCGCGAGACATGGCTGCTGCGCAACTACCACGCCAGCGCGCCGCATGCGATGCATCTGCACGGCTTCCAGTTTCATGTCCTGGAACGCGAGACCAGTCCCGATTTCCTGGCGGGCCTCGCGGTGGATGCGAAGGGGCGCCTGCCCACCGATCTCGGACTCAAGGATACGGTGCTTGTCTGGCCGGGCGAATCAGTGCGCATCGCCATCGACTTTCGGCATCCATTTGCAGAGTCGCAGATGTACCTCCTGCATTGCCACAACCTCGAGCACGAGGACGCTGGGATGATGCTGCGGGTCCACGTCGGATGAAGCAGCGCGCGCCACGGATCCTGCTGGTCGGCGGCGGCCACAGCCACGTCGAGGTGCTGCGCCGGTTCGCACTGGCGCCGCACCCGGGCATCGACATAACGCTGGTATCGCCGGCGCCCACCACGCCCTACTCCGGCATGCTGCCGGGCACGATTGCCGGCCACTACACGCCCGCCCAGGCGTCGATCGCGCTCGGGCCGCTTGCCGCGTGGGCAGGCGCCCGCCTCGTACGCGGCGAAGTGGTGACGCTCGACCTGTACACCCGTACCGTGCAACTCGCCTCGGGCGAATTCATCGCGTTCGACTTCGTGTCGCTCGATATCGGCTCCAGTCCTGCGATGACGGTGCCCGGCGCGCGCGCGCACACGCTGGGCGTGAAGCCCGTCGAGCCATTTCTCGCGGCGTGGGAACGGATGCGCGACGACGCCGCGGCCGGCATCGTGAATAACATCGCAGTCGTCGGTGGCGGCGCCGGCGGCGTCGAGGTGCTGCTCGCCATGCAGTACCGGCTGCAGCAGGAACTGGGGGCGGCCGCGCCGCGCTTCGCGCTGATCACCGACCAGCCGCACATCCTGGCGCAGCACACCGCCGGCGTTCGCGCCCGGATCGGCCGCATCCTCGTGGCGCGGGGCGTGGTGCTGCATCAGGACAGCGCGGCGATCGCCGTCGAACGCGGCACCGTCATCGTCACGCACGGCCGGCGCATCGCGTCGGACCGCATCGTGTGGGCCACCGGCGCCGCACCGGCGGCGTGGCTGGCCGCCTCGGGGCTGCAATGCGATGGCGCCGGCTTTGTCGCTGTCGACGACGAACTCAAGTCGCCGACGCATCCGTTTGTGTTTGCGGCCGGCGACTGCGCGTCGCAGATCGGCGCGCCACGACCGAAGTCCGGCGTGTTCGCCGTCCGCCAGGGGCCGGCGCTGGCCGCCAACCTGCGCCGGGCGGCGCAGGAGGAGCCGTTGCAGCGCTACCGGCCGCAGCGCGACGCGCTGGCGCTGATCTCGACCGGCGACCGGCACGCCATCGCGTCCCGCGGGCCGCTCGTTGTGGAGGGCGATTGGGTGTGGCGCTGGAAGGATGCGATCGATCGTCGCTTCGTCGCCAAATATGTTCCCCCTCAAGGTCCCGTTGCCGACCCGGCTTAGAATGGGTGGCATGAGTACTGTGCCCGATTCCCCGGTTCGCCGACGCCCTGTGCTGCGCGTCGTGGTGCAATGGCTGGCGGTGGCGTGCACCGCTGTTATCGCGCCGGCCGCGGTGGCCGCGGAAATCGCGCCGATCACGCTGACCCCGAAGCAGGTCTCGGCGCATGGCTGGTACTTCCAGGGTGACGCCGGCATGGCCAGCGCGCAGAACAAGGGCTACATGTCCAACGCGGGCTTCGTGGTCACGTCGGATGGCGTCGTGGTGTTTGACACGCTGGGCACGCCCGCGCTGGGCGCGGCGATGCGCGTTGCCATCCGCAAGGTCACGGCCCAGCCGATCCGCCGCATCGTGATCAGTCACTACCACGCCGATCATTTCTACGGACTGCAGGCGCTGGCCGCCGACGGCGTGCCGATCTACGCGCATCGCGCCGCCGAAAAATACCTGCAGTCGGGCCAGCCGATCGAACGACTTGCGCAGCGGCGCACCGATCTCTTTCCGTGGGTGGACGAGAACACGCGCATCGTCCCGCCCACGCAGTGGCTCGACGGCGACACCAGCTTCCGCCTGGGTGGACTCACCTTCGACGTGATCTTCACCGGCGGCGCGCACGCGCCGGAAGACCTGATGCTGTTCGTCAAGGAAGACCGGCTGCTGTTTGCCGGCGACCTCCTGTATGCCGGTCGCGTGCCCTTCGTCGGCATTGCCGACAGCGCCAACTGGCTGCGGGCGATGGACAAGCTCATCGCGCTGGACGCGCAGGTGGTGGTGCCCGGTCACGGCCCGGCAACACGCGATGTACAGCGCGACCTCGTGCTGACGCGCGACTACCTCAGGTTCCTGCGGGAGTCGATGGGCGCTGCCGTGGCCAATCTGCAGGCGTTCGACGAGGCTTACGCGGCAACCGACTGGTCGCGCTTCAAGGGCCTGCCGGCCTTCGAGCAGGCCAATCGCATCAATGCGTGGGGCACCTACCTGCGCATGGAGCAGGAAGCCCTCGGGACCGCCAAACCATGATTGCCACTCACGACCCCGTGCTGGCGGTGGCCATTCGCGCAGCGCAGGCGGCAGCCAGCGTGATTGCCGATGCGTCGCTCGACCTGAAGCGCCTGCCCACGTTTTCCAAGCAGCACGGCGACATCGTGTCGGCTGCCGACATGGAGGCGGAGGACGCCATCGTCGCCACGCTGCGCGCGGCGTTTCCCGAGCATGCCATCCTCGGCGAGGAGTCGGGATTCATCGAGGGGGCGCGCGACGGCGGCGGCTACAAGTGGATCGTCGATCCAATCGACGGCACCGCCAACTTCGTGCACGGCTTTCCCTATTACGCCATTTCGATCGCGCTCGCGCACGGCACCGAGATCACTCACGCCGTCGTGCTGGATCCGGTGCACAACGAGTTGTTCACGGCCGCCAAGGGCAAGGGCGCGTACTGCAATGGCACGCCGATGCGCGTGTCATCCTGTCTCGACCTGCGCAATGCGCTGGTGGGCACCGTGTTCCCCACGCGGGAGAGCCCGCAGCTGGCCGCCTATCTGCCGCTCTTCAACGCGATGATCGGGCAATGCGCCGGCATCCGTCGCGCCGGCGCCTGCGCGCTCGACCTTGCCTATCTCGCGGCCGGCCGCCTGGATGGATTCTGGGTCATGAGTCTGAAACCCTGGGACGTCGCCGCCGGCGCACTGCTGGTGAAGGAAGCCGGCGGCCGCGTCGGCGATTTCGCGGGCGGCACCGATTTCCTGCGCACCAACGAAGTGATCGCCGCGACTCCGGGCGTCTTCAATCCGTTGCGCGAGGCCATTGCACTCGCACGGCGGTAGGCCAGCAACGTTGGCTCGGTGAGGCACGGCGCGATCCGCACCGTTTCGGATGCGTGGCGAAAGGCCCCTCGGATGGCGCTGGTTGCACGCCTAAACGTTGGCCGTGCGCTGGCCGTGCGCTGGCTGTGCGCTGGCTGTGCGCTGGCTGTGCGCTGGCTGTGCGCTGGCTGTGCGCTGGCTGTGCGCTGGCTGTGCGCTGGCTGTGCGCTGGCTGTGCGCTGGCTGTGCGCTGGCCGCGCGCTGGCTG
>JANNYI010000187.1:0-14138 GCA_031410015.1 Betaproteobacteria bacterium
CCCCGAGCCCCCAGCCCCGAGCCCCAAGCCCCGAGCCCCGAGCCCCGAGCCCCGAGCCCCAAGCCCCAAGCCCAAGCCCCAAGCCCAAGCCCCGAGCCGCGAGCCCAACCGCCCGATCAGCCCAGCCGCGGCTGCCAGCGCAGGTCGAGCGTGGCCGGCGTCGCCGGATTGGGCTGCTCCGGATGCACGGTGATCGCGCCCGGCGTATGCCCGTGGGCGGTGAACCGCGCCACGCGCCGCGCTTCCGCCTCGTTGGCGTTCACCGGGAACGTGGCGTAGTTGCGCCCGCCCGGATGCACGACGTGGTAGACGCACCCGCCCAGCGCGCGCTGGGCCCAGGTGTCGATGAGATCGAACGTCAGCGGTGCCTGCACGCCGATCGTCGGATGCAGCGCCGACGGCGGACTCCACGCGCGGAAGCGCACGCCGGCCACGAACTCGCCCGGCACGCCCGTCGACGTCAACGGCAGCGCGCGGCCATTGCAGAACACCGCGTGGCGCCCATCGGTGACGCCGGTGACCTTGACCTGCATCCGCTCGACCGACGAGTCGACATAGCGCGACGTGGCGCCCAGCGCCACCTCCTCGCCCAGCACGTGCCACGGCTCGATCGCCTGCCGCAGCTCGATCGTGACCGCATCGTAGGTGGCGGTGCCAAACCGCGGAAAGCGGAACTCGACGAAGGGATCGAACCATGCCGGGTCCACCGCGTAGCCGGCGCGGCCGAGATCGTTGGCCACGTCGCGGATGTCGGCGGCGACGAAGTGCGGCAGCAGCCAGCGATCGTGCAGCGCCGTGCCCCACGGAATGAGGTTGCCGCGATAGGGCTTGCGCCAGAACCGCGCCACCAGCGCCCGCAGCAGCACCATCTGCACGGCGCTCATCTGGTAGTGCGGCGGCATCTCGAAGGCGCGGAACTCAAGCAGCCCCAGGCGACCGGTGGGGCCGTCCGGGGAGTAGAGCTTGTCGATCGAGAACTCCGATCGATGCGTGTTGCCCGTCAGATCCGTCAGCAGATGGCGCAGCAGCCGGTCCGTGAGCCACGGCTGCGGCGTCTCCTGTCCCGGCACCTGCTTCCGCGCAAGCTGCTGGAAGGCGATGCCCAGTTCGTAGAGCCGGTCGTCGCGCGCTTCGTCCACGCGGGGTGCCTGGCTGGTGGGGCCGATGAACATGCCGGAAAAGAGGTAGGACAGCGACGGGTGGTTCTGCCAGTAGGTGATGAGGCTCTGCAGCAGATCGGGCCGACGCAGGAGCGGACTGTCGGCCGGCGTGGCGCCGCCCAACGTGACGTGGTTGCCGCCGCCGGTGCCGGTATGGCGGCCGTCGAGCATGAACTTCTCGGTGCCGAGGCGCGTGAGGCGCGCTTCCTCGTATAGCGTCCGCGTCGTTTCGATCAGGTCGTTCCAGTTCGACGACGGATGCACGTTGACCTCGATCACGCCCGGGTCCGGCGTGATCGCCAGGACCTTGATCCGCGCATCGCGTGGCGGCGTGTAGCCTTCGATGGCCACGGGCGTGCCGAGCGCCTGCGCGACATCCTCGGCGGCGGCCAGCAGCGCCACGTAGGCTTCGAGCCGGTCGCATGGCGGCATGAACAGGTAGAGGTTGCCGGCGCGGACCTCGAAGGTCATCGCCGTCTTCACGACCTCGCGGGGCTTACGCGTCGCCACGCTGGCCGGCCCCGGCTGCTGCGCCGCCCGCTTGCGCAACGCATCCCGTGGCGCGAACGGATCGAGGCCGAACTCGGGCTCCGTTTCCTCCGGCAGCAGCTCGGGCAGCGACGACAGCGGCAGGCGCAGGCCCAGCGGCGAGTCGCCCGGCAGCGCATAGAGATGCTCGCGCTTCAATGGCCACGGACTCGAGGTCCAGCCCACCGCGCCGTCCACCGCCAGCGTGGCCTTGAGCGGCAGGACGAAACCGGTGGGCGAAACGAGGCCGCGCGTCAGTGCCCGGGCAAGGCGCGAGCGCTCGTCCGGTTGCGTGAGGTCGAACTGCAACGGGTCAAGGTTGGCCGGCAATGCCGCTTCGGCTTCGAGGAGTTTCGGCACGTCCTCGTGCGCAGTGATGAGGAGCGATGCCGGCAGGCCGAGGGTGGTGGCCAGGCGCTCGCCGAAGACACGCGCCGTATCGACCGTCGCGGTGCCCGCCTTCGTCGTGTCGGCCACCAGCTGGTCGCCGCGCCACAGCGGCTCGCCGTCGGTGCGCCAGTAGAGGCCGAGCGCCCAGCGCGGCAGTGGCTCGCCGGGATACCACTTGCCCTGGCCATAGTGCAGGAAGCCATTGGGGGCAAAGCGCGCTTTCAGGCGCTTGACCAGGTTCTCACCCAGTTCGCGTTTTTTCGGCGACAGCGCCGTGAAGTTCCACTCGGCGCCTTCCATGTCGTCGATCGACACGAACGTGGGTTCGCCGCCCTGCGTAAGCCGCACGTCGTGGGCCACCAGGTCACGATCGACCGCTTCGCCCAATGCGGCGATGGCAGCCCATTGCACTTCATTGAACGGCTTGGTGACCCGCGGATCCTCGTGCAGGCGGGTGACATTCATCGTGAATTCGAACTCGACGTTGCACACGTCGGTGTAGCCGATCACCGGTGCCGCATTGCCCGGATCGGCCGTGCACGCGAGCGGGATGTGCCCTTCGCCGGCCAGCAGCCCGGACGTCGGATCGAAGCCGATCCACCCGGCCCCGGGGATGAAGGCTTCGGCCCACGCATGCAGGTCGGTGAAGTCGACTTCCGTGCCCGATGGGCCATCCAGCGCCTTCACGTCGGCCACGAGCTGGATCAGGTAGCCCGACGCGAAGCGCGCGGCAATGCCCAGGCGCCGCATGATCTGCACCAGCAGCCAGCCCGTGTCGCGGCAGGAGCCGCTGCAGTTCTCGAGCGTGGTCTCGGGATCCTGGATTCCAGGCTCCATCCGCACCAAGTAGCGGATCTGGCCCTGCAGCAGCTGATTGAGCCGCACCAGCAGCAGCACCGGATTCTCGTCCGGCTGGATCGTCTTGCGAAAGTCAGCGATCCAGCGCTCCAGACGCGCGCCGAGCGGCGCCGTCTCGAGAAAGGGAATGAGTTCCTTGGCCAGGGCCGGCGCGTAGACGAATGGAAACTTCTCGGCGTAAGGCTCGACGAAGAAGTCGAACGGATTGATGACGGTGAGGTCCGCCACCAGGTCCACCTCGATGGTCAGCGCATCGGCGCGCTCGGGAAAGACGAACCGCCCGACCCAGTTGCCGTACGGATCCTGCTGCCAGTTGCGAAAGTGCGGCTCGGGCGCCACCGTCAGCGAATAGCTGAGGATGGGCGTGCGGCAATGCGGCGCCGGGCGCAGCCGGATTTCATGCGGCCCGAGCCCGACGTGGCGGTCGAAGCGATAGGTGGTGCGGTGCGACAGCGCGACGCGTATCGCCATGGGGGTTCCGGTTACGTCCAGTCGGGATCGGGAAGCTGCGCGAACACGCGCCGCAGGCCCTCGCCCCATTGGGTGTGCACCATCTGGAAGTAGGGATCGGATTCGTCGATCCGCCGCTGCAGCCCGATGCGCAGCGAATCGGCCTGGTACACGAGCAGATCGATCGGCAGGCCGACGGAGATGTTCGAGCGCATCGTCGAGTCGAAGGACACCACCGTGCATTTGGTGGCATCGAGGAGGCTGGTGCCGCGCGTGACCACCCGGTCGATGATCGGCTTGCCGTACTTGGTCTCGCCGATCTGGAAGTAGCAGGTGTCCGGCGTGGCCTCGATGAAATTGCCCTCGCCGTAGACATTGAAGAGGCGCGGCGGCTCGCCGCGAATCTGGCCGCCGATCAGGAAATTGGCGCTGGAGTCGATGTTGTTCTGCGTCAGGAACGGGCCGTCCAGGTTCTTGACCTCGCGCAGCGCATCACCGATCAGGCGGGCGACGTCGAACATCGACTCGGCGTTCCACAGCGTGCGGCGGTCTTCGCCGGCGCGGCTGCGCTGCTCCAGCAGGTTGAGCGCGTTCTGCGTGATCGAGAGGTTGCCCGACGAGAGCGTGGTGATGACCCGCTCGCCCTCGCGTGCAAACACCTTCATCTTGGAGAACCGGGCGATCTGGTCGACACCCGCATTGGTGCGCGAGTCGGACGCGAAGATCATGCCGGCGTCCAGCGCCATGGCAACGCAATAGGTCATGTGGAGGCTGTACCTTGGGTAAGCGCCGGCAGCGCGGCGACAGGCAAAGCCGTTGATTCTACCGAAACCGGGCGCGGCGGCATGGGCTGGGTCAGTTGGCGGGGACGAGGAACCGGCGGCTGATCTCCGCGCCCAGCACCGATACGCGCTGCAGGAAGTCCATCAGGTACTCGTGCAGGCCATAGCGGATGATGTCGTCCGTGCTGCCGAAATGCAGCCGCGCGTGCAGCTCGCCGGCCTGGCGCCGCAATTCCTCGCTGTGGTCGTCGCACAGCAGCGCCAGCGTGTCGTCGATGAAATTGAGACAGCTGTGCAGCGAGCGCGGCATGTCGTCACGCAGCACCAGGAGCTCGGCCACCCGCCGCGGCGAGATCACGTCGCTGTAGATCTTGCGGTAGGCCTCGAACCCCGACAACGATTGCAGCAGCGAGGCCCACTGGTAGTAGTCCACCGCTCCGCCCACGTCCGCGGCCGAGGGCAGCAGGATGTGATACTTCGTGTCGAGGATCCGCGCCGTGTTGTCGGCGCGCTCGATGTGGGTGCCGAGCCGGATGAAGTGATAGGCCTCGTCGCGCAGCATCGTGCCGAACGTCACGCCGCGGAAGAGATGCGAGCGCATCTTCACCCAGTCCAGGAACTCCGACACGCCTTGCGCCTGCAGGCCGGCGTAGTCGTAGTCGCGCATTTCGATCCAGGCGCCGTTCAGGTCCTCGTACATCTCGGAGGTGATGGCGCCGCGGACGCTGCGCGCGGACTCGCGCGCGCTGCGCAGGCAACTGTAGATCGACGACGGATTGCCGGCGTCGAGGATCATGAACTTCAGCACATCCTCGGCGGCGAGCACCGGATGGCTCTTGTAGTAGGCGGTGGCCACACCCGTGGCGACCAGCGGCACCGCCCATGGCTCGGCCCAGGCCAGCCCCGGCTCCTGCACGTCGTAGGGCAGGAGCGACGTGCGGTAGGTGACGTCGAGCAGGCGCGCCGTGTTCTCGGCGCGCTCGATGTGCCGCGCCATCCAGAACAGCTCGTTGGCGACTCGGGAGAGCATGGCGCTCATGTCTCGCCCCCGACGGGCGCTGCGCGCCCCTCCCCCTCAGGGGGCAGCGCGCCCTTGGGGCGGCCCTGCGGGCGCGCGCTCATGCCTCGGCCTCCACGCTTTGTCTCGGCGCGCGAAGTCATTCGCGTCGGCCTCGTCGCAATCGCGCGGCGCCGCGCCCTGCGGGCCTGGGCTTCGCCCGCCGCGCTCATGCGAGCACCCATGTGTCTTTGGTGCCGCCGCCCTGCGACGAATTGACCACCAGCGAGCCTTCGCGCAGCGCCACGCGCGTCAGGCCACCCGGAACGAGGTCGATGTCGGTGCCGGAGAGCACGTAGGGCCGCAGGTCGATGTGCCGCGGGGCGAGTCCGGCATCGACGAAGGTCGGGCAGGTGGAGAGCGCCAGTGTCGGCTGGGCGATGTACTGCCCGGGCGAGGCGCGAACGCGGTCGGCGAAGGCCGCGCACTCCGCCGCCGTCGACGCCGGCCCCACCAGCATGCCGTAGCCGCCGGCGCCGTGCACTTCCTTCACCACCAGCTTCTCGATGTTGGCGAGCGCGTACGAGAGGTCCTGGGGCTTGTAGAGCATGTAGGTTGGGACGTTGTTGAGAATCGGGTCCTCGGCCAGGTAGAAGCGGATCATGTCCGGCACGAACGGATAGATCGACTTGTCGTCCGCCACCCCGGTGCCGATGGCGTTGGCCAGCGTGACCCGTCCCGCACGATAGGCGGAAAAAAGTCCCGGGACGCCGATCATCGAGTCCTTGCGGAACGCCAGCGGGTCGAGGAAGTCGTCGTCGACGCGGCGGTAGATCACATGCACGCGCCGCGGGCCGCGCGTGGTGCGCATGTAGACGGTGTCGTTCTGGACGAACAGGTCCTGTCCCTCGACCAGCTCGACGCCCATCTGCTGCGCCAGGAAGGCGTGCTCGTAGTACGCCGAGTTGTAGGCGCCGGGGGTCATCACCGCCACCGTGGGATTCTCCTCCCCTTTGGGGCCGACGGCCCGCAGGTTCTCGAGCAGCATGTCCGGATAGTGCTGCACCGGCCGGATCGACCGTGTGGAGAAAAGTTCGGGAAAGAGCCGCATCATCATCTTGCGGTTCTCGAGCATGTACGACACGCCCGACGGCACGCGGAGGTTGTCCTCGAGCACGTAGTACTCGCCCGCCCCGGCCCGCACGATGTCGACCCCGGCGATATGCGCGTAGATGCCACCGGGCACGTTCATGCCGACCATTTCGCGGCGAAACTGCGTGTTGTTGAGTACACGTTCGGCCGGAATCGTGCCGGACTTCAGGATGCGCTGGTCGTGGTAGACGTCTTCGAGGAACAGATTGAGCGCGCGGACGCGCTGCTTCAGTCCCCGCTCCAGGATGCCCCACTCGTCTGCCGGAATGATGCGCGGCACGAGGTCGAAGGGGATCAGGCGTTCGGTGCCGGCGTTCTCGCCGTACACGGCAAAGGTGATGCCGACCCGGTGAAAGGCGAGCTCGGCTTCTTCGCGCTTCTGGGCGATCCGCGCCGCATCCGTGCGCTCCAGCCAGTCGGCAAAGGCGCGGTAATGGGGCCGGACCAGACCATCGGTGCCGGTCATTTCATCGTAGGCAGTTGCGGACATTCAGTTGAACTCAGTGGACAGGTTATGGCTAGCAAGGCGTACGCCACTCGGAGGAATTCGTTGACCGCCAACGACTTAAGTCAGATCCGGCGGATGGGAACCGGGGCTTCGCCCCGATATTAACCAAGCCACGCACCATATAGGTGCGGTCGTGTCCTGGACATTGGCCGACGGTCATAAAAACGTGGTTTGCCCTCGGTCCGTCGCTATGGTTAAATCGGCACTCCTGTCTGGGTTCGCGGGGCGTTTAGCTCAGCGGTAGAGCACTCCCCTCACACGGGAGGGGTCGCTGGTTCGAACCCAGCAATGCCCACCACACTGAACCAAGGGGTTACGCGCAAGTGTAACCCCTCTTTTTTTGTACTTGCGGCGCCGCGTGAACGGCGCACGCGGCACCGGTTGCGTCACGGCATGTACTGCCCGCCGTTGACCTCGATCACCTGCCCGGTCACATAGCTCGACATCGCGTCGGAGGCGAGATACAGGAACGTACCGGCGCACTCCTCGGCGCTGCCAAGCCGGTTCATCGGTACCGTGGCCTGCATCGTCTTCAGCTGCTCGGCATTTGAGTAGCGGTCGTGGAACGGCGTGGTGATCACGCCGGGGGAAACCGCGTTGAGGCGGATGTTGTCGCCGACGACCTCCTTCGCCCAGCCGCGCGTGACCGTGGAAATGAAGCCCTTGGCGCCGGCATAGAGCACGGCGCCGCCGCCGCCGCCGTTGCGCGCCGCAATCGACGTGACGTTGATGATGTTGCCGGACTTCTGCCGCCGCATGATCGGCACGACCTCGCGCATGAAGATCGCGACCTGCGTCACGTTGAGGTCCACCACCCGCTGGACGTGGGCCACCGTGTAGTCCTCGATCCTGACGCGCCCCAGCATGCCGCCGGCGTTGTTGACCAGCACGTCGATGCGGCCGAAGGCCGCCATCGTCTCGGCGACGATGCGCTTGACGTCGGCTTCCTGCGTGACGTCGCCGCCGGCAAGGACCGCCTTCACGCCTTGCTTGCGCACGTCCGCCGCGACGGCCTCGGCCGCGTCGCGGCTCGCGTTGTAATGCACGACGACGTTGCTGCCGGCGGCCGCGAATGCCCGCGCCGCGGCGGCGCCGATGCCGGTCGAAGCGCCGGTGATGAGGACTGCCTTGCCCTTGAGATCGTTGACCATCTGGTGCTCCGGTAGTTGCTGCGATGTCGTCGCCGGCAATGCCACAGGCGCCCGTGCCGACGGGATGACGAGTTGATGGAGGAAGCCAAGTATACGTTCGAGTGGTGCCCTATCCGCCCCGCGGCGGCCGGGGCGTATCCCTTGCGCTGCCTGCCCTTGCCTGCAATGCGCGCGACAACGCCTGACTCAGTCCGGCGAGCGGCAGGTTGCGACCGCTTCGCGAATGGCCGCAATGGCCGCAGGCCGCGGGAAGCTGCGGCGGTAGGCCACGGCGACGCGGCGGGTGGGCACCGGCTTGGCGAAAGGCACGGGGACCACCATCCGGCTGTGAAAGCGCGGGGTCAACGCATCGCGCGGCAGCACCGAAATTCCAAGACCGGACGCCACCATGTTGCGGATCGTCTCGAGCGAATTGGTGCGCGGCACGTGGGCGTCGGCGCGATTCAACTCCGGACACGACTCCAGCACCTGGTCCCGGAAGCAGTGGCCGACGTCGAGCAGGATCGTGTGCTCGCCGGCCAGCTCGTCGGGCCGCACCGACTTGCGGCTTGCCCACTTGTGGGTCGAATGCACGACGACCTGGAACGGCTCCTCGTACAGGAACTCGGTGATCACGCCGGATGGCGCGAAGGGCAGCGCGACGATGGCCGCATCGATCCTTCCGGCTTTCAGCGCCACCTCGAGGTTCTCGGTCAGGTTCTCCTCGATGTCGAGCGGCATCTGCGGGGCGCGGTCGTGCAGCGCCGGAATGAGATCGGGCAGCAGATACGGGGCCACCGTGTAGATGACGCCGAGCCGCAGTGTGCCGACGAGCTGATTGCGCCCCGCCTGCGCAATCTCGCGCACCCGCGCGGCTTCCTCCAGCACGCGCTGGGCCTGCTCGACGATCCGCTCGCCCACCGGCGTGATCGTGACCTCGTTCTTGCCGCGCTCGAACACCTGCGTCCCGAGCTCCTCCTCCAGTTTCTGGATGGCCACCGACAGCGCAGGTTGGCTGATGAAGCACTTGGCCGCGGCGCGGCCGAAGTTGCGCTCCTGCGCCACCGCAACGAGGTACTTGAGCTCGTTGAGCGTCACGACAGCCGGCGCTGCGCCAGGAAGCGGGCGAAGCCCGGACCCGTCTCCGGATGCTTCAAGCCGAAGTCGACCGTGGCCTCGAGGTAGCCCAGCTTGCGCCCGCAATCGTAACGGCGTCCCTCGAAGCGATAGGCCATCACCCGTTCCTCGGCCAGCAACCGCGCGATGCCGTCGGTGAGCTGGATCTCGCCTCCGGCGCCCGGGGGCATCGTGCGCAGGTGGTGGAACACGCGCGGCGTCAGCACATAGCGCCCCACCACCGCGAGGGTCGACGGCGTGCTGCCGGGTTTCGGCTTTTCGACGATGCGGGAAATGACCGAGGCCGTCGCCGAGGGCTCCGCCGTCTCCACGATGCCCCAGCTGCCGATATCGTCGGCCGGCACTTCCATCACGCCAATGATGGACGCATCTTCGCGGGCGGCGAGGCCTACCATCTGCTGCATCACGGGCACGCGCGCATCGATCAGATCATCGGCCAGGATCACGGCGAACGGCTCGTCGCCCACGACGGGCGCCGCGCACAGCACTGCGTGGCCGAGTCCAAGCGCCTCCGACTGGCGGATATAGATGCAGTTGATGCCCGGCGGGGTCGCGGCCTGCACCGCCTCGAGCAGCGCGGACTTGTTGCGCAGCGCGAGCTCGGTCTCCAGCTCGTAGGCCTTGTCGAAGTGATCCTCGATGGCGCGCTTGTTGCGGCCGGTGATGAAGATCATGTCGGTGATCCCGGCGGCGGCGGCCTCCTCCACCGCGTACTGGATGAGCGGCTTGTCGACGACCGGCAGCATTTCCTTCGGGCTCGCCTTGGTCACTGGAAGGAAGCGGCTGCCGAGGCCGGCAACGGGAAATACGGCTTTGGTGATGGGTTTCATGGTGCCTTGGTAGCGGCGATGCGCCGCGCAATGAGTTCCTGCAGACCTTGTTCGTCGAGCACCGCCAGGCCCAGTTCCTCGGCCTTGGCGAGCTTGGTGCCTGCGTCGGCGCCCGCCACGACGAAGTCCGTTTTCTTCGACACGCTCCCTGCCACTTTACCGCCTTCCGCTTCGATCATGGCCTTGGCCGCGTCGCGCGACAGCGTAGGCAACGTGCCGGTGAGGACCACCGTGACGCCTGCCAGCGCGCCGACCCTGGCACGTTGCGGCGGGCCCTCGTCCCAACGCACGCCGGCGGCGCGCAATTGCTCGATCCCCTCGCGATTGTGCGACTCGGCGAAGAAGCCGGCGATCGACGCGGCCAGCACGGGACCCACGTCGCGCACCTCCAGCAGCGCGGCCTCATCGGCCGCCAGCAGCGCGTCGAGGCTGCCGAAGTGCGCGGCCAGGTCCTTCGCCGTGGCCTCGCCGACATGGCGGATGCCGAGGCCGAAGATGAAGCGGGCAAGCGTGGTGGACTTGCTGGTTTCGATCGCGGCCACGATATTGCCGGCGCTCCTGTCGGCCATGCGCTCGAGCGCGGCAAGCTGCGCCAGGCCGAGCTTGTACAGCCCCGCCGGCGAGCGGACGATGTCGGCATCCACCAGCTGGTCCACCAGCTTGTCGCCCATGCCTTCGATGTCGAGTGCGCGGCGACCGGCGAAGTGCAGGATGGCCTGCTTGCGCTGCGCCGGACAGACCAGCCCGCCGGTGCAGCGGGCGATCGCTTCATCGGGCAGGCGCGCGATCGCCGAGCCGCATTCCGGACAATGCGTCGGCATCACGAACGGCGCGGCGTGCGCCGGTCGCAACTCGATCACCACCCGCACCACTTCCGGAATCACGTCGCCGGCACGGCGCACGATGACGGTGTCGCCGACGTGCACATCCTTGCGCCGCACCTCGTCCTCGTTGTGCAGCGTGGCGTTGGTCACCGTAACCCCGCCGACGAACACCGGCGCCAGCCGCGCCACCGGCGTGATGGCGCCAGTGCGGCCGACCTGCACGTCGATCGCCAGGACCACGGTGGACATTTCCTCGGCCGGAAACTTGTGCGCGATCGCAAAGCGCGGCGCGCGCGAGACGAAGCCAAGCTGCTGCTGTTGCGCGAGCGCGTCGACCTTGTACACGACGCCATCGATATCGAAGGGCAGGCCGGCGCGGGCCTCGCCCATTGCCTTGTAGGCGCCGAGCAACCCGGACAAGCCGCTGACCAGCGTGCGTTCGCGCGCGACCGGCACGTGCAGCGATGCGAGCAGCGCGAGCAAGGCGCCGTGGGTGACCGGGGGCGTGACATCGCCCCAGTCGACGGCGCCGACGCCGTAGGCGAAGAAGGTGAGCCGCCGGGTAGCCGTGATCCGCGGGTCGAGCTGGCGCAGACTCCCGGCCGCCGCATTGCGGGGATTGGCAAAGACCTTGTCGCCGCGCGCGGCCTGCGCGCGATTGAGCGCCTCGAAATCCCGTTTCAGCATCAGCACTTCGCCACGCACTTCGAGCAGCGGCGGCGGATGGTCGCCGTAGAGGCGCAACGGAATCGCGCCCACCGTGCGCAGGTTGGCAGTGACGTTCTCGCCGCTGGCGCCATCGCCGCGGGTGGCGCCCTGCATGAAGACGCCGTGCGCGTAGACGAGATTGATCGCCAGGCCGTCGAACTTGGGCTCGACCGAATAGGTGACCGTGTCCTGTCCGAGGCCTTCACGGACCCGGCGAACGAAGGCCTCGACCTCGGCATCGGTGAACGCGTTGTTGAGCGACAGCATCGGCACCCGGTGGATGACGCTGTCGAACTCGGGTGAGGGTGCTCCGGCGACACGCTGGGTCGGCGAGTCCGGCCGCAGCAGGGCCGGGTACTGCGCTTCCAGCGACTGCAGGTCGCGCATGAGGCCGTCGTAAATCGCATCGCTGACGGCGGGCTCGTCCAGCACGTAGTACCGGTGGTCGTGCGCGGCGATTTCGTCGCGCAGCGCCTGCACCCGTGCTGCGGCGGCAGCGGGCACGGCCTCCGCGCCGGCCTTGCGCGCGTTCATCAGGCCCCGAACAGGGCCAGGGCGCGCGGACTTCCCGGCTCGATGCCGGATTCGGTGAGCGCGGCGCCCGCCGCATCGACCTGCTTGCGGATCGCCGCCAGCGCGGTATCGTCGAGCGGCCGCCGGTTGTCGTCGACCAGTTCGGCAGCCAGCGTATGGGCCATGCGCTTGGCCGCGAGCTTCATCTGGTCGAACGCGCGCGCGGGATCGGGCACGCGCGGCACGTCGAGGACGAAGACCACGCCGCCGGTGGCCGACACGCGCAGCGTATCGACGGTGAACGGCTCGTTGCGGACGTTCTGCAGCGTGTAGAGGACCGCGCCGCTGTCCTCGTCGATCCACTCGAAGCGGCCGCCGCTCGCCAGGCGAAAGCCTGCGGCTTCGGCAACGCCGCGCAGCTTGGTGCCGGGAATGCCGTTGGGATCGGCCTTGAGGACAGTGAGACCGATCTGGACATCGAGGTCGGCGCACAAGTGGTCGAGAGCTTCCGCCCGTCCGGTTTCGGCGGCGACGTCGGGAACGGAGGCCGCGGCCGGCAGGAGCGGCGCCAGTTCACCCAGTACGCGGACGAACGTGTCGAGCTGGCCGCGGCTGGCGGCGCCGTTGCGATCCGCCAGCAGCAGGCAGGCCGCCAATTCGACGAACTCGCCGCGGGTGTCGGACGCGAGGCCCTGCCACGGGCCTTCCGCGACCGTGCGGCCGAACCAGCGCAGTCGCTTGCCCATGCGCGCGTGCAAGCCGGCTGCCAGCGCGCCCACGCTGACCGGGCGCGCGGGTTGCAGCGTGACGATGCATTCGATGTCGGTGTCGGGCTGGCGGATGACGTTGCCACTCATCCCTGCTGCCTGCGGCGACGGATAGCTGGCCGTGACCGTGGTCGCCTCCGGCTCGTGACTGATGACCCCCCTCGGTGGCCGCCAGGCCGGCATGGCGGCATCAGGATCGTCCGGGGGGGGCGCCGGTCGCGTGTCCGTGCCGGCAGGGGCCGGTGGCGCGGAGGCGCCGTCGTCGTTGCCGTCCGCACGCAGCGACGGCTCGACCCGAAGCCCGGCATCGTCGCCCATGGCCTTGGGCGGTTCGCTCGGGCGGAACGCGGATTCGATGCGCTGTCGGACGCGCCGCTCCTGCCACCAGTTGTAGATGAGGACGCCGACGACGAGGACGACACCGGCGCCGATGAGGCCCAATTGCAGCGGACTCATCGCCATTCAGGTCGCCTGCAGGTAGGTTTTGACCATGGATGGGCAGGAAGTATACCGCGACCCCGCATCACGGCCGCTGCGCAGTGCGATGACGCACCCGGTCAGGCCGCGGCTACGGCCAGCGACAGCGCTTCGGCGATGTCGACGGCCACGACCCGCGAGGTGCCCGGCTCGGGCATCGTGATACCCACGAGCTGATTGGCCATCTCCATCGTGATCTTGTTGTGCGAGATGAACAGGAACTGCGTGTCGCCGGCCATTTCGCGCACCATCTTGCAGAAGCGCTCGGTGTTGGGGTCGTCCAGCGGCGCGTCGACCTCATCCAGCAGGCAGAACGGCGCGGGGTTGAGTTCGAACAGCGAGAACACGAGCGAGATGGCCGTCAACGCCTTTTCGCCGCCCGACAGGAGATGGATCGACGTGATGCGCTTGCCCGGCGGCTGCGCCACCACCTGCACCCCGGCGTCGAGGATTTCCTCGCCGGTGAGCACGAGGCGCGCCTGACCGCCGCCGAACAGCATCGGGAACAGGCGGCTGAAGTTGGCATTGACGGTATCGAAGGTCTGCTGGAGCATGTCGCGCGATTCGCGGTCGATCTGACGGATCGCGGTTTCGAGCGTGGCCATCGCCTCGGACAGGTCGGCGGCCTGCGCGTCGAGGTATTCCTTGCGCGTGCGCGACTCGGTGAGTTCGTCCAGCGCGGCCAGATTGACGGCGCCGAGCTCGGCGATGCCGTTGGTGAGGCGTTCGATCTCGGCCGGCAGCGTGCGGGCGCTGCCCCACGCCTTCAGCGCGTCCGGCAGCGCCGCGAGATCCGCCTGCGCTTCCGCAAGCTGCTCGGTGAACTGGACGCAGGCCAAGTCGGCGGCCTGCTCCTTCAATTGCATCTCGAGGATCTTCGCGCGCGCGGGCTCCACCTTCTGCTCGGCAGCCAGGCGTGCTTCGTCG
>JANNYI010000188.1:0-5655 GCA_031410015.1 Betaproteobacteria bacterium
CGGCGGAGCGGGCGCGCAAGAGGCGCCGCGCGAACAGGCGAAGCGGCGCTCTCAGCCTGCGGGCGACTTCGACCAGGAGTCGCGCAGCGTGACGGCGCGATTGAATACAGGGCGGCCCGCGCCATGATCGACCAGGTCGGCCACGAAGTAGCCGTGCCGCTCGAACTGGAAGCGCTCCTCCGGCAGCGCCGCGAGCAGCGCCGGCTCCACCTGCGCCTGCAGTGTCCGCTTCGATTCCGGATTGAGGTCGTCGAGATAATTGCGTTCCATGGTCTCGACCACGGCATCGTCGTCGCCAGCCACGACGAGCGGCGCGACGGGTGCTTCCGGCGCCTCTACGGCCTGCCCGTCGCCCCGGGTGCCCCACGGATTGCGCGCGCCCGGAAAAGGCACCCGGAACAGCCGGTCGTAGATTCTGACTTCGGCAGGCACCGCGTGCGGGGCCGACAGCCAGTGGATGTTGCCCTTGACCTTGCGCGCATCCGCGCCCGGCGTGCCGCTGCGCGTGTCCGGGTCGTAGGTGCAATGCACGACCGTCACGTTGCCTGCGGCGTCGGTCTCCGCGCCCGTGCAGCGAATGATGTAGCCATACCGCAGGCGTACCTCGGCACCGGGCGCCAGCCGGAAATAACCCTTGGTCGGCGTGGCCGTGTAGTCGTCGCGTTCGATCCACAGTTCGCGCGTGAGCGGCAGCACCCGCTTGCCGAGTTCGGGCTGGTGCGGATGGTTGGGCGCGAAGCAATCCTCGCTCGCACCTTCCGGAAAATTGTCGATGACGAGCTTGACCGGGTCGAGCACGGCGATCCGCCGCGGGGCACGGACGTTCAGGTCGTCGCGCATGCAGTCCTCGAGCACGCTCATGTCGATCCACGAGTCGGACTTCGAAACGCCGGTGCGCTCGGCCAGCAGGCGGAAGCCCTCCGGCGTGAAGCCGCGGCGGCGGGCGCCCACCACGGTGGGCATCCGCGGGTCGTCCCAGCCGTCGACGTGCCCACCCGTGACGAGCTCGATCAGCCGGCGCTTGGACAACACGACATACGTGAGATTGAGCCGCGCGAATTCGTACTGCTGCGGCAGGGGGCGTTCCAGCATGCCGCCGTCGGCCAGCTTGTTGATCACCCAGTCGTACAGCGGCCGGTGGTCCTGGAATTCGAGCGTGCAGATCGAATGCGTGATCCGTTCCAGCGCATCGGAAATGCAATGCGTGTAGTCGTAGAGCGGATAGATGCACCACGCGTCGCCGGTGCGGTGATGGCGTGCATGGCGGATGCGGTAGATGGCCGGATCGCGCATGTTCATGTTGGCCGAGGCCATGTCGATCTTGAGGCGCAGCACGTGGGTGCCGTCGGGAAACTCGCCCGCCTTCATCCGCCGGAACAGGTCGAGGTTCTCGGCGACCGTGCGGCCGCGGTGGGGACCATCGCGACCGGGCTGCGTCAGCGTGCCGCGCGTTGCGCGCATCGCCTCCGCCGACTGGCTGTCGACATACGCGAGACCCTGCTCGATGAACCATTCGGCAAAGCGATACAGATCGGCGTAATAATCCGACGCGTGATACCGGTGGCCGCCCCAGTCGAAGCCCAGCCAGCGTACCGCCTCGGCAATCGAGTCCTCGAACTCGACCTCCTCCTTCAGCGGATTGGTGTCGTCGTAGCGCAGGTGGCAGGTGCCGGAATTTTCGGCGGCGAGGCCGAAGTTGAGGATGATCGACTTGGCGTGGCCGAAATGCAGGTAGCCGTTGGGCTCGGGCGGAAAGCGCGTGACGACGCGACCGCCGTACTTGCCGGTGCGCTGGTCGTCATTGATGATCGTCCGCAGGAAATTGGCAGCCGGCGCTGGCGTCGTCGCGCCGGCGCCTGCCGTTTTCCTGGCCGAAGCATCCCCGAGGGGACCGGCGACCGCATGATGCAGTGCAACACTCATTTCGGTTTGTTCATGAACAACAGTTATCGGATGCTCATTCTAACCGCCGCCGGCGTGGCCGTCATTGCCGGCTTCCGGGGAAGCCACGGGGCACGCCTCGGAATCCCGCGTCTGGCAAGGCTTTGCGGGGCGTCCGTCGATGCAATCGGCGAACGTTTTCCACAATTCCTGTGGATAGAAGTGTGCATATCTTGTAAATTGTCACGCTAAGTAGCGCCCCCGCACGGAAAAAGGCTGCAATGCCCAATTTCACGCCTTTTTTTTCACCAACGATTTCAGACCCTTGCAATATTCCCGCTGGGCGCCAATCAGCAGAAAAACGTCTTTCCCGGCGCGCGCGATGACAGGTTCATGACACCATGCCCGTGATTTTTTGTCCTGGACAATTGTCACGCCGATCCGTGATTGTCTATTCACCACAGTACCGCTCGTTCGACGCTCCCTCCACCGCTCATGGTCACTGAATTGCAGGCAAGCCCGTCAGCGGTGATGCCCGTTTCGCTGCTCGTGTCGTCCGCGCGGCTGCTGATCGAGCGCCATCTGGGTCTCGTCTGGGTCAGCGGCGAGATCTCGAACTTCACCCGAGCGGCGTCGGGGCACTGCTACTTCAACCTGAAGGACGCGCAGGCCCAGGTGCGATGCGTGATGTTCCGGCAGAAGGCCCAGCATGTGGCGTTCGCGCTGCGCGACGGCCTTGCCGTGGAGGTGCGCGCCACGCCGTCGATCTACGAGGCGCGCGGCGAATTCCAGCTCAATGCCGACACGATGCGCCTCGCCGGCATGGGTGCCCTTTACGAGCAATTCGCGCGGCTCAAGGCGCGCCTCGAGGCCGCCGGGTGGTTTGCGTCCGAGCGCAAGCGCCCGCTGCCGGCGATGCCACGCGCGGTGGGCATCGTCACGTCGCCACGCGCTGCCGCGTTGCGCGACATTCTCACCACGCTGGCGCGCCGCTGGCCGCGTTTGCCGGTGATCCTGTACCCCACGGCCGTCCAGGGTACCGGCGCGGCCGCTGAAATCGCCGCCGCCATCGCCACGGCCAACGCGCGCGCCGAGGTCGACGTGCTGATCATCGCGCGCGGCGGCGGCGCAATCGAGGACCTCTGGTCGTTCAACGAGGAAGTGGTGGCAAAGGCGCTGCTCGATTCCACGCTGCCGACCGTGTCCGGCGTCGGGCATGAAACCGACTTCACGATCAGCGATTTCGTCGCCGACGTCCGGGCGCCGACGCCCACTGCCGCTGCCGCGATGGTGGTGCCGGATCGCCACGCCGTCGCCGCGCGGGTCGACGAAGTGGCGGCGCGACTGGTGCGCGCCGCGCGCCAGGTGCAGGATGCGCGCGCCCAGCGCCTCGACCAGGCAACCCGCCGCCTCGTGCATCCCGCGCAGCGGCTCGCGGCACAGCGCGAGCGAACCACCGAGTTCGCCTCCCGCCTGCGCCGCGCCTGGCAGGTCAATTGCGCGGCCAATGCGGCTTCCATCAGCGCGCTGCAGGCACGGTGGTGGCGCGAGGTGCGGGCGCCACGGCCCGCCCGCGCCCATCTTGCCGTGCTGACCGCGGCGTGGTCGCGGCTCGCGCGCCAGCGCGTCGAACGCGCGCGCGACCGGGTTGCCGCCCTCGGACAGAATCTCGATCACCTCAACCCGCAAGGGGTGCTCGACCGCGGCTACGCGCTGGTCAGGACGGCGGACGGCCGCATTGTCCAGGGTGCCGCGCAACTCGCACCCGGCGACCCCGTCTCGATCGCGTTTGCGCGCGATGGCGCCGACGCAGTGATCACACGCGTGCCCGGAAAACAGCAACCACACCCATAACGCCTGTAGGCGAGGCTTGAGCCTCGCGCAGCGCCACGCGGGGATACGACGTTGCGCGACGCTGCGAGGCTGAAGCCTCGCCTACAAACCTTACCGACAAACCTCCCCTAGGCCTCGTCGGGATCCGGATCGTCGACCTTCGCGGACCGCTGCAACTGCGCCGCCACGCCCGCCGGCGCCTGCGCGGGAATGCGTGGCGTGGTGGTCACGACATCGGCGTTCTGCGCCCGCTGCCGCAATGCGTGATCGATCAGCACTAGCGCCACCATCGCCTCGGCAATCGGCGTGGCGCGGATGCCGACACAGGGATCGTGCCGCCCGTGCGTGTTGACCACCACCGCCTGCCCGGCCCGGTCGATCGAGTGCCGGTCGAGCCGGATCGACGACGTCGGCTTCACGGCGATCGCCACCCGCACGTCCTGGCCGCTCGAGATGCCGCCCAGGATCCCGCCGGCATGATTGGACAGGTAACCGGCCGGGGTCATCTCGTCCGAATGCTCGGTGCCACGCTGCGCCACGGCTGCAAAGCCCGCGCCGATCTCGACCCCCTTGACCGCGTTGATGCCCATCAGCGCGCCGGCAAGATCCGCATCGAGCTTGCCGTAGACCGGCTCGCCCCAGCCCACCGGCACGCCACTGGCGACGACCTCGATTTTCGCGCCCACCGAGTCGCCCGACTTGCGCAGCCGGTCCATGTAGGCCTCGAGTTCGGGCACCAGCGTCGCGTTGGCAATGAAGAATGGGTTGGCATCGACGTGCTCCCAGCCTTCGAACGGAATCACGTTGGGGCCGAGCTGCGTCAGGTGGCCACGGATTGCAACGCCAAAGCGCTCGCCCAGCCACTTCTTCGCGATCGCGCCCGCCGCGACACGCACCGCGGTCTCGCGCGCGGACTGCCGCCCGCCGCCCCGGTAATCGCGGATGCCGTACTTCTGCCAATAGGTGTAGTCGGCGTGTCCGGGCCGGAACGTGTCCGCAATGTTCGCGTAATCCTTGCTGCGCTGGTCCTGGTTGCGGATCAAGAGCGCGATCGGCGTGCCCGTGGTGACGCCATCGAACACGCCGGACAGGATTTCCACCGTATCGGGCTCGCGCCGCTGCGTGACGTGGCGCGACGTGCCGGGACGCCGCCGGTCGAGTTCGCGCTGGATGTCGGCCTCGGCCAGCGCCAGCCCGGGTGGGCAACCGTCGACGACGCAGCCGATCGCCGGACCGTGCGACTCGCCGAATGAGGTGACACAGAAAAGCGTGCCCAGTGTATTGCCCGACATGGCGTTACCTACGTGACCGAATCGCGATCGAGTCTAGCATGCAGCATCGAGCGCTCTTGCGGCACGCGGACAATGCGCACGCGAGGCTGCAGACGAGGCTTCAGCCTCGTCACTCCGCCACGCATCACCCATCGCGCTTCGCCGCCGGCGGCAACGGCGCGAGGTAGCCGATCACCAGCAGCAGCCCGCCAACGCCGAGAAACGCCACCACGCGCGACAACCCGGACAGTGTGGCCAGATCGACCAGGAAGAGCTTGCCGACCACGACCGCCAGCAACGCCGCGCCGATCATCCACAGCGGTCGGATCGCACGCTTGTTGGCAAGCACCATCAGCGGCAATGCCGTCGCCGTCCACATCAGAGTCAGCGTGGCCTGCAACGTGGTCGACTGCAGCAGCACGTGCAGGCGCCATGGCACATTCAGCCACTGGTGCACGGTGCGGAACACGATGGCGTTGATGAACAGGAACACCGCCACGCCGAGCCAGCCCCAGGATGTCGTTTCGTCGAGGGTGTCGGTGGCGCGCAGCCACGTGAACAGCACGAGCAGCGCGGCGATCAGCGTGCAGTCGAGGGGATTGGCCAGCGGCACGTAGGGCAACGGCGCGGCTCCCCCGGGCGAGACCACGTTGACCAGCACGAACCAAAC
>JANNYI010000189.1:0-9975 GCA_031410015.1 Betaproteobacteria bacterium
GTCCTTGTCCTTCGAGATCCGCAGGTACGCCTCCGCCGCCGCCTTCTTGTCGCGGTTGATGATCGCAGTGGCTTCCTCGAGCGCCTTCACGAACGCGTCGTAGAGCTTCGGATTTTCGTTGCGGAACTTGCCGGTGGTCCAGATCACGTTGAAGGTGGCAGGGCCGCCCAGCACCTCATAGGAATTGAGGATCGTGCGGATGCCCGGCTTCTCGAGCTGCTGGTACTGGAATGGCGGGGAGCTGAAGTGCGAGGAAATTTCGGTGCCGCCGGACAGGAGCGCGATCTGCGCGTCCGGATGCGACATCGTGACGGTGAGCGCGTCGAGCTTGTTCTGCTGGCCCGGCCCGAACTCCTTCTCCGCCGCCATCTGCAGCGTGACGGCCTGGATGGAGACCTTGACGGCCGGCAACGCGATACGGTCCTTGTCGGTCAGGTCCTTCAGCGACTTTACATTGGGATTGCGCGTGTTGAGATAAATCGGCATCGAGTTGATCGCGCCCACGGCACGGACGTCGAGATTGCCGCGGGTACGCGCCCACAACGTCAGAAACGGCCCCACGCCGCCCGACGCAAACTGCAGGCTGTTGGACAGCAACGCATCGTTCATCACGTTGCCGCCCGCAAACTTGGCCCAGCCCACCTTCACGTCCACGCCTGCCGCCTTGGCGTGCTTTTCGATGAGTTTCTGTTCCTCCATCAGCATCAGCGGCAGGTAGCTGATGCCGTACTGCTGCGCGACGTTGATCTCGGCCATTTCGGCGCGTGCCGGAGCGACGGCAAGCAAGGCCACGATCGCGACGGCGGCCAGGTGCAGGCGTTGGAAGTTCATGGTGAAGACTTTCCGCGGCAGCGCCGCTTCAATGGGGACGCAGGACGATCTTGGCCGACGCAGCACGACCCTGATCGAGATCGGCAAAGGCGGCGGCACCTTCGGCAAGCGGCCGTTCCTCAACCCAGGCCAGATCGCCGAACGCGCCATTATAGAGGGCGGCCACTGTCGCCCTCAGGTCGGCGGTGGAGTAGGTATAGGTCCCGATCAGCGTGATTTCCGCCAGCGTCAATCGGCGCATGTCGATCTCGCTGGCCCAGTCCTGCAACCCGATGTGCATCAGCACGCCACCGGGTGCCACGGCGGCCATGGCGGCCGTGCGCGTGGCCTTGGCGCCCACGGCGTCGATCACCAGCGGAAAGGCTCCGTCGCGCGGCGCCTGCCCCGCCTTGGGATCGAGCGTCGCGCATCCGACGTGGCGTTCGACCGATGCCCGGCGCAGCGGATTGGTCTCGACCAGGGTCACGGCCGCACCGCGCGAGCGCAGCAGCAGCGCGGCCAGCATGCCGATGGCACCACCCCCGATGATCAGCACCTGGCCTTCGGCCGGCGGTCGATGCGACGCCCGCGTCGCGACATCGATCGCATGCAATGCCGTGGCCGCCGGTTCGGTCAGCGCCGCCTGGCGCGCGGTCATGTCCTGCGGAATGTCGATGAGGCTCCGCGCCGGGATCGCCATGAACTCGGCAAACGCGCCGGGGCGCGTCATGCCCACCATCGTGCGGTTGCTGCAGAGGTTGTCGCGGCCCTGCACGCAGTAGTCGCACACGCCGCAGGTGATGAGCGGATTGGCCGTCACGCGGCGCCCTTCGCCGGGCCCGGCGACGATGGTTCCCGCCAGTTCGTGGCCGAGGATCAGGCCGGGCTTGCGGCGCGGATCGTGGCCATGGAACGCGTGCATGTCCGAACCGCAGATGCCGACGGCATCGATCCGCAACACCACTTCCCCGTCCGCGACCTCGGGACGGGGCACGTCGCGCAGCGTCATCTCGTTGGGCGCGGTATAGACCAGTGCTCGCATGCTTGAAATTCCTCGGTCGGGGCAGACCCGCGCCTAGCCGGCGCTGAACCCGCCATCCACGAAAAGCGTCTGCCCGGTCACGTAGGCCGATGCCTCGCTGGCCAGGAACAAGAGCGTGCCCGCCAGATCGTCCAGCTCGCCGTTGCGGCCCGCCATCGTGCGCGAGGCCATCGCCTGCGCGCGTGCGGGATCGGCGAAGACGGGCGCGGTCAGCGGCGTCCTGAAAAACCCCGGCGCGATGGCGTTGGCCGTCACGCCATGCCGCGACAGCGCTTCCGCCTGCGCGCGCGTCAGCTGCATGATGCCGCCTTTCGACGCGCCGTAGGGCGCGCTGTCGGCGAACGCGCGCACCGACTGCAGCGACGCGATGTTGATGATGCGGCCCCAGCCCCTGGCGATCATCGCCGGCGCCAGCGCCTGCACCAGGAAAAAGGGCGCCGTAAGGTTGAGCGCAATGGTGCGGTCCCAATCGTCGTCCGCAATCTCGAGCATCGGCTTGCGCACGTTGATGCCGGCCGCATTGACGACAATGTCCGGCGCGCCGAAATCCTTCGCCGCCGCCGTCGCCGCGGCGCGCAACGCGCCCCGATCGGCCAGATCGACGGCCACCGTTGCAGCCCTGCCCCCGGCGCTGCGAATGGCATCGGCAACCGTGGCAAGCTCATCCCCGCGCCGGGCCGCCAACACCACCGCTGCGCCCGCCTGTGCCAGCGTCAGCGCCAGTGCGCGGCCGATGCCGGAGGACGCGCCCGTGACCAGCGCCACCTTCCCCGCCAGGTCGAACAGCGCGGCCGGTCCCGCGGTGGTCATCGGGACTCGTGCTCCAGCGCGAAGGATTCCGCGGGAAAGTACTTGCGCAGCCGGTCGTCCGCGGTGCGCGCATGCCCCTCCATCCCTTCCAGCCGCGAAATCCGCGCCGTCACCTGCGCCACATCGCGGTTGGCCTCGCGCGTCATCCGCTGCCACGTCACGGTCTTGATGAACTTGTGCACCGACAGCCCGCCCGAGTAGCGCGCCGCGCCCTTGGTGGGCAGGATGTGGTTGGGGCCGGACACCTTGTCGCCGAAGGCGACGGTGGTCTCCTCGCCGAGGAACAGCGAGCCGTAGCAGGTGAGGTTGGCAAGCCACCAGTCGAGGTCGCGCGCATGCACCTCCAGATGCTCGGAGGCGTACTGGTCCGAAATGCGCACCATGTCCTCGCGCGAGTCGCACAGGATGATCTCGCCGTAATCGCGCCACGCCGCGCCGGCCGCATCGCGCGCCGTGGGCGGCAGCGCGGCAATCAATACGGGCATCAGGCGCGCCACCTCGTCAGCCAGAGGGCGCGACGTCGTGATCAGCCACGCCGGTGACTCATGCCCATGCTCGGCCTGGCCGACGAGATCCGAGGCCACGATGGCGGGATCCGCGGAGTCGTCGGCGATCACGCACACTTCGGACGGACCGGCGAACACGTCGATGCCGACCTTGCCGAACAGCATGCGCTTGGCTTCCGCCACGAACTTGTTGCCGGGGCCCACGATGATGTCAGCCGGCTTGCCGCTGAAGAGCCCGTAGGCCATGGCCGCAATCGCCTGCACGCCGCCCAGCGTCATGATCACGTCGGCGCCGGCTGCGTGCATGGCGTACAGCACCTGCGGGTGGATGCCCTGCCCCTCGAACGGCGTCGAGCAGGCGATGATCGTGGGCACGCCGGCAGCCTTGGCGGTGGCGACCCCCATGTAGGCGGAAGCGATATGCGCGTAGCGGCCGGTGGGCACATAGCAGCCGGCCACGTTCACCGGAATGAGCCGCTGCCCCGCCAGCAGCCCCGGATGGACCTCGACCGAAATCTCATGCATGGAAGCGCGCTGCGCCTCGGCGAAGCGGCGCACCTGCGCCACCGCGAAGTCGATGTCGGACTTGATCGCGGCGGGGATATTGCCGGTGCGGCGCTCGATCTCCGCGGCGGTGACCACGATGTCGCCGGTCCAGTGATCGAGCTGCTGCGCATACCGGCGTACGGCGGCCTCGCCGTCGCGCTCGATGTCGGCCAGCATCCGCGACACCACGTCGCGCGCGTTGGCCGTCTCGGTCTCGGCGGTCTTGGTGGCCTTCTTGAGGTAGGCGATTGCCATGTACTGCTCCTTGGGTTGCGCGGATGGCGCTATCGGCCCAGCGCGAACAATGAAATCTGCGGGACGAAGCCGATGATCGCCGACACCACGATCATCGCGAACACGAAGGGCAACGCTTCGCGCGCAATGGCGGTGATGGGCGTGCGGGTCAGGCCCGCCATCACGAAGAGGTTGAGGCCGAAGGGCGGCGTGATGAAGCCCAGTCCCAGCGTCGTGATCATGAACACGCAGAAGTGGATCGGGTCCATGCCGATCTTCTGCGCCAGCGGATACAGCAGCGGACCCAGCACGACGATGTTGGGGCCGGTTTCCATGAACATGCCCGCAACGATCCAGATCAGCAGCATCAGCAGGATGATGGTGGCCTTGCCGGTGCCGAACGAAAGGATGAACGCGACGAAGCGCTGCGGCACGTCGACCACGGTGAGCGCCTGCGAGAACAGCAGCGCCACGGCGATGATCGGCAGCACCACGCCGCACACCCGCGCGCTGGTGCCGAGCATCGCGGGAAAGTCCGCCAGCGTGAGCGTGCGCTGGAGGAGCCCGATCAGGAGTGCCACGGCCACCGCCACGGCAGCGGACTCCGTCGGCGTGAAGACACCCGAGTAGATGCCGCCAAGGATGATGAAGGGAATCGCCAGCGCCCACTTGGCCTCGTTCAGCGCCGTCAGCCAGCGCACGAAGGAGAAAGTGCCGGTGGTGTTCTCGTAGCCGCGGATGCGATTCATGACCACGTTGGTGCCAATGACCGCCACCAGCACCATGATCCCGGGGACGAAGGCCGCGATGAACAGCGTCGACGACGAGATGCCCAGAACCAGCCCGATGATGATGTAGGCGATGGACGGCGGTATCAGGATGCCGGTGCAGGCGCCCGAGGCCACGAGTGCGCAGGCATAGGGCTTGGGGTAGCCCTTCTCCACCAGGCGGTCCATCGTGATGCGGCCGATCGCCGCGGCGTCCGCGGCGTCCGATCCCGAAATGCAGGCGAAGAGCCCGCATCCCATCACGGTGGACGTGCCGAAGCCCGAGCGCAGGCTGCCGAACGTCGCTTCCGCAAAATTGAGCAGTTTGTATGCGAGTTTGCTGCGCACCATGACGTCGCCGGTGAGCACGAACAGCGGGATCGCGATCAGCGCAAACGAGTCCACGCCCTCGAACAGGCCCTCGCCGATCAGCGTCAGCGGCAGTACATTGGTGGACCAGAGGATCGAAAAGGTGCCGAGCCCGAGCGTGACCCAGAACGGGACCCCGAGCACGAGCAGTGCGACCACCAGCAGCAGCGACAACGTGACGGCCACGCGCTACTCCTCGAACATGGATTTGCCGGCGTAGGCTTCGCGCCCGGCGACAATGTCGACGATATCGCGCCGCATCGACTGCAGCAGACGCCAGATGATCAGCGCAAAGCCGATGGGCACGGCGGCCTCGAACCAGGCCTTGTTGACGCGCAGCACCGCGGACGTGCCGCCGAACTTGAGGAGCACGCCGATCGTGTGCATCGACCAGTAGAGCGCAATGCAGGCGAAGAGCAGCGTACACAGGTCGCCGAACAGGTAAAGATAACCATGCCAGCGTTTCGGCAGTCGCTGCTGCAGGATGTCGAAGCGGATGTGCGCGCGTTCCTTGACTGCGAAGGCGGCACCGATCCAGCCAAGGTAGATGAACGCGTAGCGGGCCGCTTCCTCGCCCCACGCCGACGAGTAGTTGAGGACGAAGCGCCGCACCACCTCCTGCACGATCACGAACACGCAGAAGCAATAGAACACGAGCATCAGGTATCGCTCGGCGTTGGCGTCGATCGCTTTATAGATTCTTGTCATCGCTGCTCGGTTGCGCCGGGACGGCGACTCGCCACGTGGCAAGCCCGGAAAGGCGGGACCGGTGGAAGCCGGACCGCTCCGGCCCCACCCACCGTCCCGCTCATGCTGAAGCTACGCAGTGACCGCCGTTCAGCCGGTGTAGTCGCCGACGGTGATCGGTCCCTTGGTGTTGGCCGCCAGCTTCAGCTTGTCGAAACTGGCGATCGACCCCGCGAGCTTGATCTTGTGCTCGTCCCATTCCTTGCGCTGCTCGCCGCAGGCATCCACCCACTGCTTGAACTCAGCTGCCGTCGGGTTGTAGAACTGCGCGCCGCCATCGCGCATCAGCTTCATCGACACGTCGCGGGCGGGAGCGATCTGGGCAAAGGTGTCGATCTGCGTCTTGGCCGATGCCGCGTCGAACGCCGTTTGCAGGTCCTTCGGCAGCGCGTCGTACCAGGCCGCGTTGGCCGCGAACATCTGCGCATCGGGCACGCTCTTGACCGTGGTGATCGATCCCAGGATGTCGACGAAGCCAAACGTGGCCAGCGCAGCCACGGCCGGATCCAGCGCATCGGCCACGCCCTGCTTGATCGCGGTGGCGGTCTCGCCCCATGGCACGACGGTGGGATTGGCGCCCGCGAGGCGGTAGAACTGCTGCAGCAGCGCCGACGGCGGCACGCGCATCTTGATGCCCTGCATGTCGGACGGCGTCTTGATCGTCTTGTTGAAGCCCTTGCGGGTGGCCACCGTGCGCGGATCGACGGTGAAGTAGAACATCGGCTTGTAACCCTTGGCCACGACCTTGGGCGTGATCTCGTCGTTCCAGGCCGCCGACGTCACGAGGTTGGCGTATTTCTGGTTCTCGCCGCACCAGAACGGAATGTTGATGAGGTCCACCGAGGGTGCGAAAGGCGAGAAATTGGACAGCGAAACGGCGCCGCCCTGCACGGTGCCCGCCTGCACCTTCTGCGCCAGCGCCGCCCCCACGCCCAGCTGCCCCGCCGGGTGCAGCTTCACGTAGATCTGATTCTTCGTCAGTGTCTCGACGTTGGTCTTGAAGGCCGCCTGCATCACCGGATACTTGACGTAGTCCTCGATCTTGTACTCGGTGGCGAAGATCATCGTGAACTTCGCGGCCTTCTGCTTGGCCTCCTCCTCGGCTGCGCTCTGCGCGACCGCGTCGTCGCTCCACAGGTAGCCGCCGGTGCTGGCAAGCACGGCCGTGGTGAAGCCATAGCGCGTCGCGATCTCGAGAAACCGCCTCCGCGCCGGTGCTGCCGGGGTGTTGTCCTTGTTGTTGCGCATGCTTTCCTCCTCAACGACGTTGATGTGCGGCGCGGACTTGGCGCGCCCCTGTATCAGTGTTGCCGACCTGCGCCGCGAACCTCACAACTCATCCTGCTCCTCCGGCGGCGCGGTCAGCAGGAGTCCCGCCACAAACGCCGCCATGCCCGCCAGCACCACCAGAAACTCGCCGACGTCGCCCAGCCGGAAGGGCAGACTGAATCCCGCCTTCTGCCCCACCTTGCTGAGCACCACGTACAAGCAGTAGAACCCGATCAGGGCCATCGCCACACGGTACCACCAGCGAGTTGCGCGATTGGCGTCCATCCGGGATATCGATATGCCGGAACGCCAGCCTATGCGCTCTCGTACAGCCGCGTCAGCACGAACTCGCGATGGCCAAGCGCCTCGGCTGCGGTCAAGCGGCCGTTGACGGTGCGGAACATCATGTCGAGCAGCTTGTCGCCGGCCTGGCTCATCGTGATTTCACGCTGCAGCAACCCGGTCGTATCCACGTCGACGTGCTCGCTCATTGTGCGCACCGTGCGCGGATTGGCGCAGATCTTGATCACCGGCAGGATCGGATTGCCGATCACGTTGCCCTGTCCCGTCGGGAAGAAGTGCACGACATAGCCCGACGCCGCGCAGAGCGTGACCATCTCCGCCGCGGCCGACGAGGAGTCCATGAACCACAGGCCGGGATGCGTGGGCATCTCGGCCTTGTCGAGGACGCCGTCGACCACGCAGGTCTTGCCGATCTTCTGGATGTTGCCCAGCGCCTTCTCCTCGATCGTGGTGAGGCCGCCGGCAATGTTGCCCTTGGTCGGCTGCGAGTCGGAGAGATCGCTGGTCTTGTGGCGGTTGATCATTTCCTGGTAGCGATCGAACACCCGCATGAACTCGGCGCGCACCTTGTCGTCGCGGCAGCGCGCGGCGACGATGGATTCGCCCCCGGTGATCTCGGAGGTCTCGCCGAACACCAGCGTGGCGCCTGCCGCGTACAGCTTGTCGAACGCGTCGCCAACGGTGGGATTGGCGCCGCAACCGGACGTGGTGTCCGACTCGCCGCACTTGGTCGAGACCCAAAGTTCCTTGATGTCGCATTCGACGCGATGCAGTTCGCTGGCGGCCTGCAGGAATTCCTTGGCCACCTTCGACGCGCGCATGATCGTGTCGTGGTCGCCGTGCAACTCGATGCCGAAGCCCACGACCGGCTTGCCGGTCAGCGCGATCGCGTCGACGACCTTCTTGGTCCACTGCTCCTCGATCCCGATCACGACCACGGCCGCGACGTTGGGGTTGGACCCGGTGCCGATCAGCGTGCGGAAGTGCAGGTCGAGGTCGGCGCCGAACTGCAGGCGCCCGTACGGATGCGGAATGGCAAGCGTGCCCTTGATGTTGTTGGCCACCGCCTCGCAGGCGGCGTTGGACAGGTCGTCCACCGGCAGGATGATGACGTGGTTGCGTACGCCGACCCGGCCGTTTTCACGGCGATAACCCCAGAATTTGTTTTGCATGTCGTTCCCGTTGTCGCGCGTCGGCCTACCAGCGCTTGGTCTTGATGTTGTGGACGTGGGCGTGCTGGCCCTTCTTGATCGGCGCGACCACCTTGCCGATATCGACACCGTACTTGATCACCGTATCGCCGACGGCCATGTCCTTCAGCGCCACCTTGTGGCCGAGGGGAATGTCCTGCACGCAGGGAAGCGTGATGGTCTTGTTCTCGTCGAGGATGAGCCCGGTGAGCGTGGCGCCGGCAGTGACGCCTTCGGTGACGACCACCGCCACCGAGTCGGCGGGATCGTGGAGAACGCAATGAATCATGGGAGAACTCCGCAGAAAGTCGACCGGCCATGCGGTCTCGAGGCGCGCCCGCGCAGCGGCGCGGACTTCCGCCCGTGCAATCGCCACGGGCCGCTGACGGAAAATGCTAGTCGCTAGTTCGGCGGAAGTCAACTAGATCATCTATATCATTTGCATCACTTGCCGGGCGGCGGTTACACTGCGCCGGCGCACTGCCGCATTCGTCGCGGCCGCGCCTGCCCATGACCGACGCGACCACGCCAGGCGTACCCCTCGCCGCCCCGCTCTACAAGGAGATCAAGCGCAAGCTGATGGAGGCGCTGACCACCGGCGAATGGAAGCCGGGCGAGGCCATACCCGCCGAGCGCCGGTTGTCGTCGCGCTACGGCATCAGCATCGGCACGGTACGCAAGGCGATCGACGAGCTGGTCGCCGAGAACATCCTGATCCGGCAGCAGGGACGCGGCACCTTTGTCGCCAGCCACACGCGCGACCGGCTGCTGTTCTACTTCTTCCACATCGTGCCCCAGGTCGGCGACAAGTCCTATCCGGATGTCGAGTTCGTGCAGTTCGCGCGCGCCAAGGCCGATGCCGAACTCGCCCTGCACTTCGGCATCAACGTCGGCGATCCGGTCTTCCGCGCGCGCAACCGGCTGCGGCTGGCGGGCAAGCCGGTGATGATCGACGATATCGCCGTTCCCGCCGCCCGCTTCCCGGGCCTGACGCAGGCACAATTCCGCGACCGGCCGTCGACGATCTACAACCTGTACCAGGAAGCGTTCGGCATTTCGGTGGTCAGCACCAGCGAGCGCCTGCGCGCAACGCTGGCGGATGCCGAGTTCGCCGCGCTGCTCGATGTTGCGGAAGGCGCTCCGCTGCTGCAGATCCGGCGTCTCGCGCGCACCTACAACGAGGTCACCGTCGAATATCGCGTATCGCGGGCCAATACCGAACACCACGAGTATTGGGCGGAGATCGGCAGCAACGCTTAGCGAGGATCGCCGCGGCGCGTTTCGTTCGCCGTGGCGCGATGCGGGGCTGGGTCTGTTCGTCGGGGCGCGATGCGGGGCTGGGTCTGTTCGTCGGGGCGCGATGCGGGGCTGGGTCTGTTCGT
>JANNYI010000190.1:0-12954 GCA_031410015.1 Betaproteobacteria bacterium
GCCCCCCGTTCACGCAGGCGAGGCGCGAGATGTACATGTCCTTGGGCTCGGTGTGCAGCACGTTGCCGATCACGCACTGGCCGACCTGCTTCGGATCGACCTTGGCGCGGGCGACGGCTTCCTTCACGACGCGCGCGGCGAGGTCGCTGGGGGCGATATCCTTCAGGCTGCCGCCGTAGTCTCCGATGGCGGTGCGCACGCCGCTCAGGATGACGACTTCACGATTGCTCATGGGGGTTCTCCTTTTGGGGGGTATCCATGATACTGCGGTGGCGCCGGGCGGCATTGCCCTGTGTCAAAGTCAACGACGAACCCGCAGGCCTTTCGTGGCAGGTGGACTGGTGGCCTTCCAGTAGTAGTCCTCGACCTCATCCAGGTGCAAACCCATGGCACGCGCGGCCGCGTCGGGATCGCCCGCGGCTATGGCGTCGTAGACGAGACGATGCGCAGTGGCGGCGGCCTGCTTTGCGCCGGGCACCTGCACCGACGTTGCTCGCTGTTCCCGTAGCCACTCGCCAAGCGCAGCATGCAGGGCGCTGAGTACCGGATTCGCCGACATTTCGGCGATCCGGTAATGAAACAGCACATCCGCGGCGATGGCCGTTTCGCGGTTGCGGGCGGTTCGATGTGCCTCCATCGCCTCGTGCAACGGCTGCAGGCTGGCGGGGGTCGCGCGGGTAGCGGCCTCCCGCGCCAGAGCGCATTCGAGCAATTGGCGGGCTTCCTGGAAGTGTCTTACGCCTTCCGGCGCCGCAAGCAACTGGCGCGCCGCCCCGGACAATTCGCGGACGAGCGCACGCGCGGTGGGCCGGATGACGTGGGCACGCTCGCCCGGCGACAGCGCGACGAGCCCCATTTTCTGCAAGGCGAACAGGGCTTCCCGGACCGAACCGCGGCCGACGCCGAACGCAGACATCAGTTCGCGCTCTGAAGGAAGCCGATCCCCGGGCGCAAGCTCGCCTGACAGCATCGCCTCCTCGAGATGGCGGACGATGGCCTCGTAGCGGCGGGGTCTGGGCGTAGGGGCAAACATGGGGCGGAAATTGTAAGCCGACTGGGGGGTTGCCTGACGGCTGCTTGTAACTGGTATGACAGGTGGTATTATAGCTTTGGTGGTCCTTTGCCTGTCTACTCCTTGAGGAGATTCGTCATGAAGAAGGTGTTCCTTGCCGCCGTTGCCGCACTGGCACTCGTTGCTGCGATTCCTGTCGCAGCGGCGGAGACACTCAAGTTCGCTCATGTCTACGAGGTGACGGAACCCTTTCACAAGTGGTCGCTTTGGGCCGCCGACGAAATCAGGAAGCGCACCAACGGCCGATATGACATCCAGGTGTTTCCCTCCTCTTCGCTCGGCAAGGAACAGGACATCTACCAGGGGTTGGCGCTCGGCTCGGTGGACCTCGTCTACACCGGCAGCCTTTACGCAGCGCGCGACTACGGCCCCATGGCAGTCTCCAGTGCGCCCTTCATGTTCCGCGACTTCAAGCACTGGGACACCTATCGCAACGGACCGGTGTTCAAGGAACTCGCCGATGCCTACACGGCCAAGACCGGCAATGAAGTGCTTGCGCTGATCTACTACGGTGAGCGGCATGTCACATCGAACAAGCCGGTGCGGGTCCCCGCCGACATGAAGGGAATGAAGTTCCGTACGCCGGACGCACCCATGTACACGATGTTTCCGCGGGCGGTGGGCGCCAATCCGACGCCGATTGCCTTTGCCGAGGTTTACCTCGCCTTGCAGAACGGAACCGTCGACGGGCAGGAAAATCCGCTTCCCACGATCCTGGCGAAGAAATTCTACGAAGTGAACAAGAACATATCGCTCACAGGCCACATGACCGACAGCCTGCTGACCCTTTCCTCGCCGGGATTGTGGAAGAGACTCACTCCCGCCGACCGCAAGATATTTCAGGATGTCTTTCGTGAGGCCGCGGTCAAGACGACCGACGACATCCGGGCGGCGGAGACGCTCCTTGCCACGGACCTCGCGACCAAATACGGCGCCAACGTGATCAAGGTCGACCGCAAGCCGTTCCAGGACGCGATGGCGAAGGAACTGAAGGGGGCCAGCCTGCCGTGGACGCCGGCGCAGTACGACAAAGTCCAGGCGATCCAGTAGCGCATGGCCCTATATCCCGGCGCCGAGGGCGAGCGGCGCATCCCGCACGGGCAGTTGACCCAGATCGCCAGTGCAATGTTCGCGACCTGCGGCATGCGGCACGACGATGCGGCACTTCTCGCCGATACGCTGGTCGAGTCCGACCTGCGTGGCATCCATTCGCATGGCGTGCTGCGGATCCCGGACTATGTCGCCAAGATGACGACGGGTGGGGTCGATCCCAAGGGCGCGCCGCGAATCGTACGCGAGCGCGGAGCAGTCCTGGTCATCGACGGCGGCAACAGCATGGGCCAGATCGGCGGTACCTTCGCGATGCGGCACGCCATTGCCAGGGCACGCGACACGGGGATCGCCGCGGCGGCGTTGCGCGGCAGCAACCATTGCGGCGCGATGGACTACTACGCGCGGATGGCGCTGCCCGAGAACATGATCGGCATCGCCACCACCAACGCGCTGCCGACCATGGCGCCATGGGGCGGTGCCGACAAGATCGTCGGCATCAATCCGCTGGGGGTTGCGATTCCCGCCGACGAGGAGGTGCCGATCGTGCTCGACATCGCGTTTGGCGCGACCGCGCACGGCAAGATGCGCATCTACCAGCAGAAGGGACACGCCATTCCCGAGGGCTGGGCCTACGATGCCGACGGGGTACCGACCACGGACGTTGCCAAGGCGCTGGTTGGGTTGATCCGTCCCATCGGCGACTTCAAGGGAGTCGGGCTCGCGATGGTCACCGGTATCCTGTCCAGTGTGTTGTCCGGTGCGGCATACGGGGACGAATACGGCAACATGGTGGATGGCGCGATTGCCGGCGCCGATGGTCAGTTCTTCCTGGCGCTCGATGTGGCCGCATTTGAAGACGTGGCGACGTTCCGGCGGCGCATCGATGGCATTGTTCGCGATGTTCACAACAGCCGTCGCGCGCCTGGGGTGGATCGGCTCTACGTGCCCGGCGAGATGGAAGGGGAGTTTGCCAGGGCCTACGCGCGGGACGGCATACCGCTCAATGACAGAACACTGGCGGACATTGCGACCCTGGCACGGGCGCGTGGAGTTGTGGCACCCGCGGATTGGTAGAACTCCGCAACCTCGCATCTCTCGTGCGGAGGAGGTGGTCGACGTGCTTCACCGGCGGTGCTTCGTCAGCCTCGCACTATCTTCTACAATGGACGCTGAAGCCCTCCTGCAACGTGGCATCGGCGTACCGTGTCCAGACAATCACCCATTACCCGCAGCGAATTGAACGTTGGCCTGGCGCTGGTCGTCTTCGCGGCCATTTGGCTCTTCATGCCCGCGATCGGGCAGCAGCAGAGCTACCACCAGTTTGCCGACAGCCGCGCGTGGCGCGGGATTCCCAATGCCGCCGACGTGCTGTCCAACCTCGCCTTCGTCGCGGTGGGGTTGCTGGGGTTCTACCGGGTGCAGCAGACGCCACGGCCGCTGCCGCCGGTGGTGCGGATCAGCCTCAATGTGTTCTTCCTGGGACTCTTCATCACCGGTTTCGGCTCGGCTTACTACCACTGGAACCCGAACGACGAAACGCTGGTGGCCGACCGCCTGCCGATGACGGTGGCCTTCGCGGGCGTGTTCGGCGCGATCCTGGCCGAACGGGTCAGCGCCCGCAGCGGCATGGTCGTGCTGCTCCTGATGCTGGTCGTGGGCCCGGCGAGTGTCTTCTTCTGGCGTGCGACCGGAGACCTGTCGCTGTACGTGGTCGTCCAGTTCGGCGGCATGGCGGGCATCCTGCTGCTGCTGTCGTTCACCAAGGCCGGGCACGATCCGTTTCCGTGGTGGGCGCTGCTGGCGTGGTACGCGGTATCGAAGCTGGTGGAAAGCGGCGACGTGCTGATCTGGAATGCAAGCCGCGAGCTGTTCGCGGGCCATGCGTTGAAACATCTCGCAGCCGCGACCGGCGGACTGGCCATCGCCAATGCCCTGCGCCCGCGCAAGCCGCCGCGGCAGGCGATCGCGTAGGCAGCGGTAGTATTCGCCGATGCGTGCATTCCTGATATCGATGCTGTGGATGCTGGCCATGCCGGCCGTGGCGCAGGCGCCGGGGCCGGCCGCCGGTGATCGCTTCGTCTATCAGGACCTTGCTGCCAATGCCGGAATTCCGGTGCCCGAGTTCAAGCTGCTGGGCGCGGTGCTCGCGGGCGACCAGGCCACGGTGCGCCGCCATGCGTGGTACATCTGGGCGGCGCTCACGGCACCGTCGGATTCGGTCGTGGATGGTCAGCGGCTGCCGGTGTTCAGCACGTGGTATTCGATCGACGAGGTGTACAACCCGCGCGGTCGCGCCGGGGTCGACCGTCGCGGGCTGCGCCATCCGCTCAAGCCCGCCACGCAAGGCGTGCTGGCGAGCTCGCGCCGCGGTGGCGCGCCGGCAGGGCTCATGTCCTTCGTCAAGCTCAACCGCGATTCGGCCGAGTTCATCTGGACCAACGGCTACCACCTGACGCCGACGCTGCGCGCGCTCAACGCGCAGTTCGATCGGGACGGCACCGCACCCGTCGAGCGCAGCATCAAGCCGTTCCCAACGTCCGCGATGGCGCTGAAGCTCGTCTACTGGCTGGTCAAGGACGGCCGCAGTCCGCAGAGCGAGCGTGGG
This sequence comes from Betaproteobacteria bacterium, assembly GCA_031410015.1. Lineage (GTDB taxonomy): Bacteria > Pseudomonadota > Gammaproteobacteria > Burkholderiales > Casimicrobiaceae > VBCG01. The sequence goes on from JANNYI010000190.1 coordinate 4,731, forward strand.
CTTACGGCGCTGCCAGTCTGGAATCCGGACTATCCGCCGCCCGCCGATGGCGGCTTGCCGATGCACACGGCCTGGACCAATGCGGTGGCGGTGGATCCGGCAGCGCGCTACGCCGAGGGTTCGCTGCAGCAGGTGAACGTGAATGGCACGGTGGCCAAACCCAACCTGACGTGGGCCCCCGTTGTATCGCTGCGACGTTTTCATTCGCACCGGCTGACCAATGCCGAGGACGTGGCCGATGCGCGCGCCTACATGGCGATGATGTCGTCGGCGGCCGGCGAGCAGGAGCGGCTGGTGACCAACGCCGGGCAGGTGCCCGAAGTGGGCGACTACATCGTGCTGCTGGCGATGCATGTCACGACCAAGGAGATGGCCGACTGGACGTTCCAGACGTTCTGGTGGATGCCATCCCCGCACGTCGCACCGTTTGGCGGTGATCGTCCCGCGTCGGTGCGCGCGCCTTTCGACAATTACCAGATGTGCACCGCCTACAGCGTGGTGTCCCCGCGCGGCGCCAACGGCAGCCTGCCGGCCTGCTTCAATCCGTATCTGGAAACGGACCTCGGCGCGACCAAGCCCTACACGATGGAGGGCAGGACCTTTCCGCCGGACCCGATGGCCGGCACGCGCTCCAACTGCCAGAACTGCCATCGACGGGCGGCGTTTCCCGCCTTCGACAGCAAGGCGCCGGCGTCCGCGGACTTCGGCCACGTGGCCAACGACGGCTTTCGCTCGCCCAACGATCCGTACTTTGCGCAGTTGCTGAAGGTCGACTTCATGTGGTCGATCGCGTTGAAGAACGTGGCGCCGTGACGCTCACCCCCGACGAACTGCGGCAAATCGCCACGCGGACGCTGGGGCACTACAACGGCCGGGCGCAGGCCTTCTGGGAAGGCACGCGCGATCACGACGTGAGCCAGAACATCGCCGCTCTGCTGGAGCACATCGAGGCGCCGCCGCCGTTCGAGTTGCTGGACTTCGGCTGCGGCCCCGGTCGCGACCTCATGACGTTCACGGCGCTGGGCCATCGCGCTACCGGCCTCGACGGCTCGCCGCCGCTCGCGGCGCTGGCGCGGGAACACAGCGGCTGCGAAGTGCTCGAGCAGAATTTTCTCGAGCTGCGCCTGCCGGACAACCGCTTCGACGGCATCTTTGCCAATGCCGTGCTGTTTCATGTGCCCAGCGCCGAACTGCCGCGCGTGCTGAAGGAGCTGCAGGCGACGCTGAAGCCCGGCGGCGTGCTGTTCAGCTCCAATCCGCGCGGCGACGGGGAGGAAGGCTGGAACGAGGAGCGCTATGGCGCGTACCACGATTGGGACGCGTGGCGCGGCCACATGACAGCCGCCGGATTCGTGGCGTTGACGCACTACCTGCGGCCCGCGGGCCTGCCGCCCGCGCAGCAACGCTGGCTTGCCAGCGTGTGGCGCAAGCCGGCGCGCTGAAGCCGCGCGTGCTCCTGCGCCAATGGTAGGCTTGCGTCTGCCCATGCGGGAGTTCCCTTCGATGCCGCTACTTCAAGTCCTGCTGCTTGCGCTTGCCGCCATGCTGCCGACGGGTGTTGCCGTCGCGCAATCCGACGAGGCGCTGCAGAAGGTGGTCATCGTCAGCCGCCACGGCGTGCGCAGCGCGATCGTCCCTCCGGCGGAAATGGCCAACTGGGCACGCGATCCGTGGCCGGCGTGGAACGTGCCGCCGGGCGACCTGACTGCGCGCGGCGCGCAGCTGGCCACGCAGATGGGTCGCTACTACCGGCAGTATCTCGACAAGCAGGGCGCGCTGCCGGCGGAAGGCTGCCCGGCGCGCGGAGCCGTGTACCTCTACGCCGACGTCACGCAGCGGACGCGCTTCACCGCGCAGGCACTGATCGACGGGCTCGCCAGCGGCTGCGGCATCACCTATCGAACAGCCGGCGATGTGCCGGTTGACCGGCTCTTCCATCCGCTGGGCATCGGCGCGTGCAAGCTCGATCCGATGGTGGCGCAGACGCGCGTGCTGGAGCGTGTCGGCGGCAATCTCAACGGGCTGCCGCGCGACCTCAAGGCGCCGTTCGATACGCTGCAGGGCGTGCTCGATTGCTGCAAGCCGATCCTGTGCACGGCGTTCGGCAAGGGCGAGAGCTGCAAGCTCCAGGACCTGCCGACGATGCTGTCGCCGGCGCTGGATGGCTCCCGCATCGACCTCCTGGGCGGCCTCGCCATCGCATCGACGTCGGCCGAGACGATGCTGCTCGACTATGCCGACGGCAAGCCGATGGCGGACGTCGGCTGGGGTCGCGTGACGCCGGCGCAGATGACGCAGGTGTTCCGGCTGCATACCGAGGCCTTCGACCTGATGCAGCGCACCCAGTATCTCGCCCGCAAGATGGGCACGCCGCTGCTGTACAAGGTGGCGGCGGCGGTGACCAGCGCGCGCTCGCTCGGTTTCGGTCCGCCCGATCCGGCGGTGCGCGAGGCCAGGTTCGTCGCCTACGTCGGCCACGACACGAATATCTTCAATCTTGCCGGGATGCTCGACACCACGTGGCTGCAGCCCGGCTACCAGCGTAACCAGACGCCGCCCGCCGGCGCGCTGATGTTCGAGGTGCGCGAGGGTGCGGACAAGAAGCTGCGCGTTTATTCGTCCTACGTTGCGCAGTCGCTGGAGCAGATGCGCAACGCGGTTCCGCTCAGCCTCGATGCGCCACCGGTGAAGACGTCGTTGCGGCTGCCCGGATGCAGCGCGTCGGGGCCGGGCTTTCCCTGTACGCTGGAGGAATTCGCCGTCGCGGTGCGCAACGTGCTGGACCGCGATTGCCTGGAATAGCGGAGGGACGACCATGACCGACGCCACGAAATGGCGGCTGCACGGCGTGCGCGTGGTGCACGCCGGCGAACTCGATACCAACACGCCGCAGACGCCGGGCATGAACCGCGCCGCGGCCATCACGCACGCCACCGCAGGCGCCGAGAAGCTGTGGGCCGGCACTGTCGTGATCCACCCCAAAGCCAAGACGGGCGCGCATCACCACGGCGCGGTGGAGAGCGTGATCTACGTGGTCAGCGGCCGTGCGCGGATGAAGTGGGGCGACCGGCTCGAGTACACGGCCGAGGCGGGGCCCGGCGACTTCATCTACATTCCGCCGTTCGTGCCGCACCAGGAGATCAATGCCAACGACGACCAGCCGCTGTCGTGCGTGCTGTGCCGCAGCGGCCAGGTGCCGGTGGTTGTCAATCTTGATTTGCCGAATGTCGAACCCAATCCTGAGGAAGTGCATTGGGTGGACAACATTCATCCGGAACCGAAGGAGCCTTGACGGACATGGACAACGACCAGCAGCGAGCGGTACTCACCATCTGCATGATGGCGGCGTTTGCCGATGGCACCAAAGACGACCGCGAACGCGCGGAGCTGAAACGCATTGCCGAAGCGCTTTCGGCCGGCGCGCCGGTGGACGTGGGCGCCATCGTCCAGCAGGTGCTGCTGACGAAGCCCGACCTGCCGGTGATGGCGGCGGCACTGACCACGCCCGAGCACCGGCAATTTGCCTACGAGATGGCGGTGGGCATCTGCAATGCCGACGGCGCGACGTCGCCGAAGGAGCAGGAATTCCTGGCCGGGCTGGCGCGCACGCTGCAGCTCGACGCCGGCGCGGCACAGACGCTGACACGGGAAGCCGATGCGCTCGCGTCGGCGCCCCTGGGCGGCGCCGCGGCGGCGGGGCCGGTGGTGGCTTCCGTGCCCGCCAATGCGGCCGAGATCGACAAGACCATTCTCAATGCGTCGATCATCAATGGCGCGTTGGAGCTGCTGCCACAGTCGTTGGCCTCGATGGCCATCATCCCGCTGCAGATGAAGATGGTGTACGGCATCGGCAAGGCGTATGGCTACGAGCTCGACCGCGGGCACATCACCGACCTGTTGGCCACGATGGGTGTCGGCCTGACGTCGCAGTACGTCGAGCAGTTCGGCCGCAAGTTGCTGGGCGGGTTGCTGGGCAAGATCGGCGGGGGCTTGCTGGGCGGCGTGGGCCGCGCCGGAACGGGCGCCGCATTTTCCTTCGCCACCACGTACGCGCTGGGACAGGTGGCCAAGCGCTACTACGCGGGCGGCCGCACGATCGATGCCGCCGGGTTGCAGCAGGCCTTCACCGGGATGCTGGGTGATGCCAAGCAGTTGCAGGGCAAGTACACCGGGCAGATCGCCGAGCAGGCGCGCACGCTGGACGTGAGCAAGCTGCTGACGATGGTGAAGAGGTAGACCCACCGATGACATGAGCGCGCGGACACTACCGATGAACTGGCGGGTCTCGCCCGACCCAACGCTCGAAACGCGGATTGCATCGCTGCCGCAGCCTGCGGGCGGCGTTGCCGCGCCCCCGTCATCGGCCTAACATGCGCGACAGGCCTGCTTCGCCCTCGGCCCTCACCACCGGAGTCCTGACCATGCCTGTCGGCACGTTTCGTCGTATCGCGATCGGCCTTGTTGCCGCGACCGTGGCCGCAGGCGCGTGGGCCGTCTACCCTGAAAAATCGGTGCAGTACATCATTCCGTTTGCACCGGGCGGCGAATCGGACATCGCGGCGAGAATGCAGTCGCAGGTCTTCAAGGACAAGTTCAAGCAGGACATGATCGTGGTCAACAGGGCCGGGGCCGGCGGTGGGCTCGCTTGGTCACAGATGAATTCGATGCCGGGCGATGGTTACACGATCGTGGGGGTCAACCTGCCGCATATCGTGTTGCAACCGCTTGAAGGTGTGGTCAACTTCAAGACCGAGGACGTGACGCCGGTTCATTTCTTTCACTACACACCCGATGCGATCGTGGTGACGGACGACAGTCCATTCAAGACGCTGGACGACCTGGTGAAGGCGGCGCGCGCCAAGCCGGACGGCGTGACCATCGCCGGCTCGGGTACCAACTCCGCCAATCATGTCGCGCAGGTTCGCTTCGACCGCGAATTCAAGGTCAAGACGACCTATGTGCCGTTCAAGGGCACGGGCGACATGGTGTCGTCGATCCTGGGCAATCATGTGTCCGCGGCGATGTCCTACTCGACACTTGCCATCCAGCAGAAGGGCAAGATGCGCATGCTGGCCGTGGCCACTGAAAAGCGGCTACCACAGTTCCCCGAAGTGCCCACGTTCAAGGAACTGGGCATCGATTGGATCGACGGTGCCTACCGCGGCATCGGCGTGCCCAAGTCCACGCCGCCGGAAGTGCGGAAGCAGGTGTCGGACATGATGGATGCGATCAACAAGGACCCGGACCTGCGCAAGCGCATGTTCGAAGGCGGCTTCGAGGTCACCGACATCTCGCTGGAAAAGATGCCGGCGTTCATGAAGGCGCGTACAGCCGAGTACATGAATTCGGCGAAGTCGCTCGGCCTCGTGAAGTGACGGGGGCGACAGAACATCGCCAATGAGCTCGGGGCCGTCCGCGCGACCCAAGGCCAAACCATCGCAGGTTGATGCGCCGACATCGCGTTCGGCGGTATTGATCTAAAATGACGTGTTGCCGGATCGTACGGCCTCTTGTTGCCGGTGAACCCTGTGGAACCGCCATTGATGGACGCCATCCGCTATCACCCGCTGCTGCTGTTCGTGTTGTCCCTGCTCGCGATGTGGCTTGCCGCGCGCGCGGGAGCTTTCGTCCGGGGCAAGAAATCTCTCGACAACGATGGCCTGCGCCAGGATTTCGACGTGGTCCAGGCGGCGACACTGACGCTGCTCGGCCTCATCATCGGCTTCAGCTTCTCGATGGCCATCGGCCGCTACGATCAGCGCAAGAATCTCGAGGAGGCGGAGGCCAACGCCATCGGCACCGCCTATGTCCGCGCCGACCTGCTGCCTGCCGCCGACGGCGACAAGCTGCGGCCGCTTCTGCGGGACTATCTCGACCAGCGCATCCTGTTCTACACGGTCCGCGACGCCGACCAGGTGGCGGCGATGGACGCACGCACGGCCAGGCTGCAGTCCGAGCTGTGGGCGACGATCCGCGGTCCTGCCGCGGCGCACCCCACGCCCATTGTCGGGCTGGTCGTGGTCGCCATCAACGATGTGCTCAATGCGCAGGGTTACTCGCAGGCGGCGTTCTGGAATCGTATTCCGGCCGCCGCGTGGGGGCTGATGCTCGCGATGGCGCTCTGCGCCAACTTCCTGGTCGGCTACGGCTCCCGCAACAGCAGGATGGGCTATGCGCTTCTCTTTGTACTCCCGCTTGTCGTCGGCATCTCGTTCATGCTGATCGCCGACATCGATACCCCGCGCCGTGGTCTCATACATGTTCTTCCGCAGAACTTGATGAGTCTTGCCGAGTCGCTTCGGCCGCGCTGAAGGCCGCGGCAACCGCGATCGTCATATCGAGCAACCGCAAGGAGAGTACTGCAATGAACTCGCGCATTTGCAAGTCCTGTACGCGCGCGCTGCCCCTCATGCTGGGTGCCATGCTGATGTCCGGCGCGGCCCGCGCCGAGTTGAGCGCCGAGGAACTTGCCAAGCTCGCGCAGAATCCGGTGGGCAACCTGATCAGCCTGCCGTTCCAGAACAACACCAACCTCAACTTCGGCCCGGAGAAGGGCACGCAAAACGTGCTCAACATCCAGCCGGTGATCCCCATTTCGATCAACGAGGACTGGAACATCATCACGCGAACGATCGTGCCCGTGATCTCGATGCCGTCGCTCGGGCCCGGCATCGACAGCGTCAGCGGCATCGGCGACACCGTGTTCACCGCGTTCCTGTCGCCCGCCAAGCCGGGCAAGTGGATATGGGGCGCGGGGCCGGTCGTGCAGCTGCCCACCAACAGCAACAGCGAGCTCGGCAACCGCAACTGGGGTTTGGGGCCGTCGGTGGTGGTCCTGCATCTCGAGCAGGGCAGCCCGTGGGTCTACGGTGTGCTGGTGAACAACGTGTGGTCGCTGACCAGCAACAAACAGGGCGGGTCGTACAACAACGGGTTGATCCAGCCCTTCGTCAACTACAACTTCCCGGGCGGGTTCTATCTGACCAGCGCACCCATCGCCACGGTCAACTGGGACGCTGAAGGCAGCCAGCAATGGACGGTGCCGGTGGGTGGTGGTGTGGGCAAGATCTTTCACTTCGGCAAGCTGCCGGTGAACACGCAGATTTCGGCGTACTACAACGCCGTCAAGCCCGATTTCGGCGCCAACTGGCAGATCCGCGCGCAGGTGCAGCTGATGTTTCCCAAGTGAGTCGTGTGCCGCACAGAGCTGACGTCAATGGAAGCCATGGGTCAGAGGAATGACGCCGGTCCGGATGTCATGCCATGGCGCACAGCGTCCTGACTGAGTGAAACAATGGCGCGAGGAAAGCGGAACAAACCAGGAAAACGGCCCTCGGTCGCAAACGCCACCGCGCCATTGCCTCGGGAGGTTCCCGCGGCCACTGCCACCGTAGGCGAGCGGCCACGGCGGCGGGCCATCATCACGCTGGTGGTTGCCGCCCTGGTCGGCGTGGCGGCACTCGTTGCCTGGCAGTGGCAGGGACAGCGCGCACCGACGGTGGCCTCCGGCGCTGCAGCCGCACCGGCCGCGGCGACGCTGCCGGTTGCGCAGCACGTGGGCCGGGCCGCCTGCGCGGAGTGTCACGCCAAGGAGCACGATGCGTGGCACGGCTCCGACCACGACCTCGCGATGCAGCTGCCGGACGAAAAATCGATGCTCGGCAACTTTGCCAACGCGAAATTTTCCTATGCCGGCACGACGTCGACTTTCTTCAAGCGCGACGGCAGGTACTTCGTCAACACCGATGGCGCCGACGGCAAGCTGGCCGACTTCGAGATCAAGTACGCCTTCGGCGTGCGCCCGCTGCAGCAGTACCTGGTCGAGTTTCCCGGCGGGCGGATGCAGGCGCTGTCGATTGCCTGGGACTCGCGGCCGAAGGAGGCCGGCGGGCAGCGCTGGTTTCACCTCTACCCGGGGCAGAACATCAAGGCCGGCAACTGGCTGCACTGGACCGCTGGCAGCCAGAACTGGAATTTCACCTGCGCCGAGTGCCACTCCACCAACCTGCGCAAGAACTTCGATGCCAAGGCCAACGTCTTCAAGACCACGTGGTCCGAACTCAACGTTTCGTGCGAGGCGTGCCACGGCCCGGCGTCCAATCACGTGGCATGGGCGCGCAAGGACGGCAACTGGCGCGCGTTCGACGCAACGCGCGGCCTGGCGCTGGCGCTGGACGAGCGCAAGGGCGTGACGTGGACGCATGTTGCGGAGACAGGCAACGCG
>JANNYI010000191.1:0-30858 GCA_031410015.1 Betaproteobacteria bacterium
CGGGCTCGGCTCACCGCGGCGGCCTCGCTCGAGGCGGCCTATACCGCGCTGTTCCGCGGTGACGGCGTCGATGTGCCGCCGTTGTTCGTGCAGCAGATGACGCAGGTGCTGCTCCGACACATCCTCACGGCGGCTGCGGACCCGATGGAGGCGCGCGCCGCCGAGATGCTCTTCCGCCCGCAGAAGATTGCGGTGATGGAGGATGGTGCGGTGATGGCCGCCGACGAGACCACGGTCGAGCTCTTTGCCACCACCGGCGGGTTCGGGTCGCTGGGCGAACTGCTGGCGCAGAACCGCACGCCCACGCGCGATATCGAACTCGACGTGCTCGATGCCGGCAACGCCACGGCGTACTGGGATCGCGACGAGCGGCACGACTTCTCGGTCAGTCTCAATCGCGGTCGTCCGGCGCTCGACGCGCTGTGCCGGGTGCTCGAACGGTGGGTACGGCACTTTCTCGGCGTCGACGTCACCATCGTGCACGAGCGTGCGATCGACGATGCGCGCTGGGTGTGGCATGTCGGCCTCGATGCCGAGGCCAGCGCGCTGCTCAACGACCTCTACAACAAGGTCGACATCGACGATGCCCGCATGGGGCGGCTGCTGTGCCTGTTCCGCCTCGAATTCCGCAACCCGGCGGACATGCGCCCCGCGCTTGCGGGACGCCCCGTCTACCTCGCGATGGCGATGGACGAAGGGCAACGGCTGCGGCTCAAACCCCAGAACCTGCTTCTCAATCTGCCGCTGGCACAGGTCCAATGATCATGATCACTTTCGTTTGCAGAACTGCAATTCGCCGCCGCGTTGTGGCGATGGCCGTCGCCGGCCTACTCGGGTGCACGCTGGCGCAGGCGCAACCGGCGTCGCAACCTGTCGCGGCACCGGTCGTGGCGCGGTCCACGGCGCCGGCGGCGGAACTGCTCAAGATCGACAACCTGGCATGGCTCGCGGGATGCTGGAACGGCACCGTCAACCAGCGCGATTTCCGCGAGCAGTGGAGCCCGCTGCGCGGCAGCATGCTGCTGGGCGCAGGCTCCACGGTCTTCCAGGGCAAGACGCAGAACTATGAGTACCTGCGCATCGAAGGCCGGCCCGAAGGTGTCTTCTACGTCGCGCTGCCATCGGGCCAGCGCGAGACCGCGTTCAAGTTGATCGCAATCGACACCGACGACAAGGACACCATCTTCGTCTTCGCCAATCCGGAGAACGACTTTCCGCAGCGGATCTCCTACCGCCGCGGCACCGAAGGCTGGCTCTACGCGACGATCGACGGCAAGATCAAGGGCGAGGACAGGCAGGTGATCTTTCCGATGCGCCGCGTGGGGTGCGAATCCGGCGAATTCATCCGCAACTAGATGTCCGACGCGTCTTCTCCCATCCTGGCCAGCTTCGAGCGCATGCTGGCTGCGGGCAAGGACGGCGCGCTGCTGCGCTATTCGCTCGGCAACGAGTACCTGAAGGCCGCCGACGTCGCGCGTGCCGTGGAGCATCTGCGCGAGGCGGTTGTCCTCGATCCCGGCTATACGGCCGCCTGGAAGCTCCTGGGCCGCGCGCTGGCCGAAACCGGCGATGTCGAGGGCGCGCTTGCGGCATATCGCGAGGGCATCGCCGTGGCGCAGCGCAAGGGCGACAAGCAGGCGGGTCGCGAGATGGAGGTGTTTGCGAAGCGGCTCGTGAAGGCGGCGGCAGCTGACAATCCGTAGGCCAGGCATCAGCCTCGCGCAACACTTGCCTTGCTGTACACGGTTCGCAAAAAAGGGGTCAGGGTCGAATTGGCGCGGAGATCGTCGCGGCTGCAGATGACGCTTCAATTGCGCCAATTCGACCCTGACCCCTTTTTTACGGGAGCAAGATTGTTTCCACGCCCCGGTTGGCCAGCGCGTCGGCGCGCTGGTTGCCAACGTTGTCGGCGTGCCCCTTCACCCAATGCCACGACACCGCGTGCTGGGCGACGAGGACGTCGAGCTCGCGCCACAATTCCGCATTCTTGACGGGCTTTTTGTCGGCGGTCTTCCAGCCATTGCGCTTCCAGCCGTGGATCCACGTCTCGATGCCGTTCTTCACGTATTGCGAGTCGGTATAGACCTGCGCGGTGGTGGCTCGCGTCAATGCTTCGAGCGCGCGGATCACCGCCGTGAGTTCCATCCGGTTGTTGGTGGTGAGCGCCTCGCCGCCGAAGATCTCGCGCTCGTGCTCGCCAGCGAGCAGCAGCGCCCCCCAGCCGCCAGGGCCGGGATTGCCCTTGCAGGCCCCATCGGTGTAGATCACGACCGCACCTTCGCCACCCCTTTGCAATGCGCTCATTCACGTCCTTCGGTCGGCCCGGCGGCGCTCATTCGGGCAGCCGATCCGCGGCCGTCAGGCTTTCGCGAACCCGCGCGGGTGCCAACGCCTTCACGCGCCGCTCGCGGCGTTGCCACGCGGGTGTCAGCACCCGCATGCCCAGCACCTTCTTGGTGGCGCGCAGGAAATAGACGCCGCCGGCAATGGGCCACCAGCGATCGCCGGTGCGTTCGAAAAAGCCGAAACGCTGGAGCCACCTGGGGTTGGCGAAGGGCGGCGCGTAGCCGTCGAGGCGCCCGCCCACCACGTCGAAGCCGAGCAGCGTCAGCCAGTCCTTCAACCGGTAGAGCGCGATGAAATTGCCGTTCCACGGCGGGGACTGGGCGCGGCCGAAGTAGCGCTTGGCCCCGTAGAGCGAAAAGGGATTGAAGCCGGCGATGACGATTTGTCCTTCCGGGCGGATCACGCGCCACGCCTCGCGCAGCATCAGGTGCGGGTCGTCGGTGAATTCGAGCGCATGGGGCAGCACGATGAGATCGAAGGTATTCTCGGCAAAGGGCAGGTCGTGCGGGTCGGCAATGATTTCGCCGGGCGGATCGTAGTCCAGCGTCCAGCGCGACGCGATCCTGCTCTGGCTCAGGAACGGGCAATCGGGCAGTCCGATCTGCAGCGCACGGAACCCGAAGATGTCGGCAACGGTCTGATCGAAGTACGCCTGTTCTCGCGCCAGCAGGTATTGCCCCAACGGCGTCGCAAACCAGTTCGCGAGCGTCGTTGACACACCGGTGGCAGGTCCCGAAGATGCATCCATGATCACGATTATCCCCATCCCGGCTTTTGCGGACAACTACATCTGGCTTCTGCATGCCGCCGGTCGCGCAGTGGTGGTCGATCCCGGTGACGCTGCGCCGGTGCTGGACGTGCTCGCGCGCGAAGGCCTCGTGCTCGCCGCCATCCTCACGACCCACCATCACGGCGACCACGTGGGGGGCGTGGCGGCGCTGCTCGCGCGGCATCCGGCGCCGGTGTTCGGCCCGGCGCACGAGCGCATACCCGGGCGTACGCGCGCGCTGGCGCAGGGTGACGTGGTCGACGTACCCGGCCTGCCGCTGCGCTTCACCGTGCTCGACGTACCGGGCCATACGGCCGGACATATCGCCTACTTCGGCGACGTGGACGGGGTGCCGTCGCTCTTCTGCGGGGATACGCTCTTCGCCGGCGGGTGCGGGCGCCTGTTCGAGGGCACGCCGGCGCAGATGTGGGCGTCGCTGTCCGCATGCGCGCGATTGCCGGCCGCCACGCGCGTCTTTTGCGCCCACGAGTACACGCTTGCCAACCTGCGCTTCGCGGCGGCGGTCGAGCCGCACAACGCCGCGTTGCAAGCGCGCCAGCTACGCGACGCCGACAAGCGCGCACGGGGCGAGCCCACGGTGCCCTCCACGCTCGCCGATGAGGTCGCCACCAATCCGTTCCTGCGCGCGGGCGTGGACGGCGTGCGGGCCGCCGCGCAAGCGCATGCCGGACGCGAACTCACCGACGACACCGCGGTATTCGCGGCGCTGCGGGCGTGGAAGAACCAGTTCTGAATTGTCGGGCCGGGGTGCGGAGGCGGCCGGCGCGGGTTGACCCATCCGCCGCCTGCGGCCTACCATCGCCGTCCATGCAGCGCCGGAGCCCGCGGCCCCGGCTCGCTTCAAGAAGGATCACGAATTGCGAATAGCCCTGATAGTCATCGCCGGTCTGGTCCTGTCGGCCTGCGCGACGGCACCTCCGCCTCCGGTCGCAGCGCCGGCGCCGGAGGTCGTGAAGGCGCCGGACCCGGCGCCGCTCCCGCCGGTGGTCGCGACGCCGGCGAAGCCCAGGGAACCGGAGTTGTTCCCGTCCGCCGCGGGCGCCGATCTCGAGCCGCTGCCGCCGCCGGCAGGCGATCTGTGGGAGCGCATCGTCGCCGGCTACGCGATACCCGATCTGGTGAATGATCCGCTCGTCGAGAAGTGGGAGCAGTGGTATTCGTCGCGGCCGGAGTACATGGCGCGGATGATCGAGCGCAGCCGCCGCTACCTCTATCACATCGTCACCGAGGTCTCCGACCGGCGCATGCCCACCGAGGTGGCGCTGCTGCCGATGATCGAGAGCGCGTTCAATCCAACCGCCCTGTCCACCGCCAGCGCGGCCGGTATCTGGCAGTTCATTCCGTCCACCGGCAAACACTATGGGCTGGCGCAGAACTTCTGGGTGGACTCGCGCCGCGACGTGATCGCCGCCACCGACAAGGCGCTGAACTATCTCGGCAAGCTGCACGGTGATTTCGACGACTGGCAATTGGCACTTGCAGCGTACAACTGGGGCGAAGGCAACGTCGGCAAGGCCATCGCCCGCAACAAGGCCAAGGGCCTTGCGACCGACTACAGCAGCCTCGCGATGCCGGCCGAGACGCGCAACTACCTGCCCAAGCTGCAGGCGGTGAAGAACATCGTCCGCGACCCGGAAAAGTATGGACTCGCGCTGGCCGATATTCCGGATGCCCCCTTCTTTGCGGTGGTGAAGACCACGCGCAAGATGGATACCAAGCGCGCGGCGGAACTCGCCGAACTGTCGCTGGAGGATTTCCTGGCGCTCAATCCGCAGCACAACCGGCCGGTGATCGCAGGCGCTGACGAGCATTCGATCCTGTTGCCCATCGACAATGCGGAACTGTTCGCGGCGAAACTCGAGCTCACCGACCAGCCGCTCGTGTCCTGGCAGGCGTACCGCATGAAAGCCGGCGAGACCCTCCCGCAGGTCGCGGCGAAATACGGCATGTCGGTGGAGACGCTGAAGGCGGTCAACGGCATCGGCGCGAAGTCGCGCATCCACGAGGGCCACATGCTGCTCGTTCCGGCGCAGCGACCTTCGCTCGAGTCGGTGCAGTCGTTGCAGCTCGCCGTGTTCACCGCCGTTCCGTCGGGCCGCACGTTCTACTACACGGCGGCTCGTGGCGACACGCTGCCGCGAATCGCGGTCCGCTACGGCGTGACCGTGCAGGAGTTGAAATCGTGGAACAGCCTGTCGCGGGATACCGTCGCCGTCGGGCAGAAGCTGAGGGTGACGAGCGACGTTGCACCCTCCGTTGCCAAGGCCGGTGGCCCGGGCAAGCGCGTGGCGGCAACCCGTGGCGCGGGCAAGCAGGCCAAGTCCGGCGCCAAGCCGGCGGCCACAAAAGCCGCCAAGGCCCCGGCCAAGTCGCCGGCGCCCACCCGCATCAGCGGCCAGTTCCGCGGCTCGTAGGCGACGCTCTCAAGCGACGCCCGTAGGCGAGGCTTCAGCCTTGCGGAGATCGCGCGACCTCCAGCCCGCGAGGCTAAAGCCTCGCCTACGGGGGAATTGAGCGGGGACGGTGCCCAAAACAAAACGGGCGACGCATGTTGCGCCGCCCGCTTCTCGATCCGCCGCCGCAAGGCAGGTGGATCGTAGTGCCGCCCGTTACAGCTTCTTCGCGGCCTTCTTCTTCGTGGTCTTCTTGGCTGCCTTCTTCTTCGGGGCGGCCTTCTTCTTCGTGGTCTTCTTCGCAGCCTTCTTCTTCGGGGCTGCCTTCTTCTTGGCGGCCGGTTTACGTTTGGCCGCTTTCTTCTTCGGCGCCGGGGCCGGAGCCGCGGGCGTCATCATCGACATCATGTCTGCCATCATTTTGGTTTCTCCTGTCTGAGTTACCGTAACTGTTATGTTGCTTCTCTTGGTTGCAGGTGGCTTCGAGCGGTCAATTTTTTTTGGAACCTCTTGACAAACCCATTCCTCCTGCTGCCTGCATTGTAGCCACGTTTGCCGGATTTGCAAGATTTCGCCACCCATTCCGGCAGTTGGAATCGCGACTGTTGCGATTTCGCACACGCTTCCGAAGCGCGGATTTTCGTCGATTGAACGCGTGATCGAGCGATTCGCGCACACGCCGATCGCGCCGATGCGCGGCGAAATTCAGGGCAGTGTTTGCTCGTCGGCGAAGAGATCGCCGACGCGTTCGCGGCGGCGCACGACATGCGTCGCCGCGCCGTCGACCATCACTTCGCACGCGCGGGGTCGCGCGTTGTAGTTCGAACTCATCGCCATGCCGTAGGCGCCTGCCGCACCCACCGCCAGGAGGTCGCCCGGCGCCAGCGACATGCGGCGGTCGAGCGCCAGGAAGTCGCCGCTTTCGCAGACCGGACCGACCACGTCCCACGCGCGTTCGTCGCCGGTGCGCGGGCGCACCGCGTCCACCGGATGCCATGCGGAATAGAGCGCGGGCCGCAGGAGGTCGTTCATCGCCGCATCGACGATGGCGAAGTTCTTCGCCATGCCCGGCTTCAGGTATTCGACGCGGGTGAGGAGCACGCCGGCGCTGCCGACGATGCGCCGTCCCGGCTCGAGGAGGAGGCGCTCGCGGCGGCCGGCAAAGAGCGCCTGCACCATGGCCGCATAGTCGGCCAGCGCCACTGGCGTTTCGTCGCGATAGCGGATGCCGAGGCCGCCGCCCAGGTCGATGTGCGCGAGGTCGATGCCGTCGGTACGAAGGCGATCGACGAGGTCCAGGACCTTGGTCGCCGCTTCGCGATAGGGCGCAAGCTCGGTGATCTGCGAGCCGATGTGAATGTCGATGCCGTGCACGGCGATGTTGCGCATCCGCGCGGCCCGGCGGTAGAGCGCGGGGGCATCGGCAAAGGCCACACCGAACTTGCTTTCCTTCAGGCCGGTGGCGATGTACGGGTGCGTTTTCGGATCGACATCGGGGTTCACCCGGAAGCTGACCGGCGCCTTCTTGCCGAGTTCCCCGGCGACGGCGTCGAGGCGTTCGAGTTCGCCTTCGGACTCGACGTTGAAGCAGAGAATGCCGCGATTCAGCGCGTCGGCCATTTCGGCTTGCGTCTTGCCGACGCCGGAGAAGACCACCTTGGTGGGATCGCCGCCGACCGCAAGCACGCGCGCGAGTTCACCGCTGGATACGATGTCGAACCCGCTGCCCAGGTCCGCCAGCAGCTTCAGCACCGCGAGGTTGGAATTGGCCTTCATCGCGTAGCAGACGAGATGCGGCAGGCCGGCAAAGCCGGCGTCGTATTCGCGCCAGGCCGCGGTGATGGCGGCCCGCGAGTAGACATAGCAGGGCGTGCCGAACTGCGCCGCGATGGCGGACAGCGGGACGTCCTCGGCGTGGAGTTCGCCGTCGCGATACGCGAAGACGCTCAAGGCTTCTTCTCGGCGGGCGCCGTGATCGTTGCGGCTGCAGGCGCCGCGTTGGCGGGGGCCGATGTCGTGGCTGCGGGAGGTGTCGCGGGCGGCAGGACGAGCGGACCCTTGATGCCGCAGCCCGAACAGGCGGACAGAGCCAGAAGCAGCACGGCGCGAAGGCGGAATTGACGTAACATCGGCGCAAATCCTAACACGCAGCCATGAGCCAAGACACCGCATTCCTGCAGTCCGCCGATGCCACCCTCGCCGCCATCGGCACCGCGCTGGACGCGGCGCTGGCCACATCCGATGCTGACGTCGACTGGAGCCTCAACGACGGCATTCTCGAGATCGATTGCGGCGACGACGGCAAGCTCATCGTCAACCGCCATGGCGTCAATCGCGAAATCTGGGTGGCGGCCAAAGCGGGTGGTTATCACTTCCGTGCCGACGGCGGCGCGTGGCGCGATACGCGCTCGCAGGAAACACTGGCGGTGACGCTGGGCCGGTTGCTGCGCGACCAGGCCAGGCTCGCCATTGACCTGTCGGGATTGCCGCCCGCGGCGGCGTAGCGCCACGGGCGCGCCGCCGCGATCACGCCGCGAGCAGCGCTGTCCAGTCCTCGAGCGCGCGGCGGCGCTCCGCGTGCCCCGGCATCAGCGTTTCCACCAGCGCCCAGAAGCGCGCGGAATGGTTGAGCTCCACGAGATGCGCAACCTCGTGGGCCACGACGTACTCGGCCAGCGCAGGCGGCAATTGCACCAGCCGCCAGTTGAGGCGGATCACGCCGCGCGCGTTGCAGCTGCCCCATTCGCTGCGGGCGTTGGACAGGCGCACCGTGGGCGCGGGCGTCGTCAGCCGTCCGGCGTAGATCTCCACGTGCGGCGCAACGAAACTCCAGGCCTGTTCCTGCAGCCACTTGCCGACCGCCGCCGCCACGATGCCTTCCTCGTGCGCATGCGGATGCAGCACGGTCAGGTGGAAGAGATCGGCGCCGATGCGCTGCTTCCTTGCCGGGTAGACCTCGAGCGCCAGCTCGCTGCCGCGAAACAGGATGGGCGCGCCGCTCTTCCATTCGCGCGGCATCACCTCGCGCCGGCGCCCGCGCCACTCGGCCAGCGCCTTGAGGATCCATTGCGCCCGCTCGACCAGCGCCGCCTCGATTTCGGAAAGCGTGACCCAGCGGGGCGCGCGCACCGTGAGTCCCTCGAGGTCGACCTCCATGCCGATCGTGCGCCGGCGTGCGCGGATCAGGCGATAGTCGACCGCGTGGTCGGCCAGCGTGACGCGGCGCAGCTGGCCCTCGCGGGCGCGGCCGGCGGGGTTGCCCTTCAGCTGGTCGAGGCGCAGGAAGGCCGTGGCGCTGCGCGTCATCGCGGCACTCCGAGGCGCGCAACTTCGGTCTCGATCCATGATTCCACGGCCTGCATGAACGCGGAGGGATCCCTGCCTTCGGCATGCATCGCCGGGCCGATGGTCATCATGACCGTACCGGGCTTCTTGCCGAAGATGCCCTTCGGCCACAGGTAGCCCGCGTTGTGCGCGACCGGAATGATCGGCACATCCATGGCGATGGACAGGCGGGCGCCGCCGGTCTTGTACTTGGCGCGCGTGCCCGCGCGGATGCGGGTGCCTTCCGGGTACACGACGATCCAGAAGCCCTGCAGGAAACGCTGGCGTCCCTGCTCGACCATCTGGGCCATCGCATCGGTGCCGGCCTTGCGGTCGATGGTGATGGGCGAGGACAGGGCGAAGCCCCAGCCGAAGAACGGAATCGACAGCAGTTCCTTCTTCGCCACAAAGGCAAGCGGCGGAAAATACTGGTTGAGGGACAGCGTTTCCCACGTCGAGCTGTGCTTGGACGCGACAATGTGCGGCGCGGCCATCGTGTCGGCAGGGATGTTGTCGAGGCCATGGACCTGCCAGCGGATACCGCAGATCATCCGGGCGCCCCACAGGTTGACGCCGCACCAGCTCCGGGCCATCGCGTAGGTCCACAGCCGCGGCGACCAGAACATGCTGAGCATCGCCGCCGCGTAGCAGGGCGTGACGACTAGCTGGAACAGCAGGAAGGCCAGCGAGCGCAGCGCCGACGCCATCGCGCTCATTCGGCCTCCTTGCACCCGCCAGCATGGCGGGAGGTCGACCAGTCGGCCGAGCTCAATCGCGCGGCGACGCGCACTTCGTGCCTGCCTGCGGCCGCCGCGCTCATTCGCCCGCGAGAAGTGCCGACACGGCGAAGGCCAGGTCGGGAAAGATCAGGGTATTCCGCGGGAAATTGCCGTCGCGCAATGTCTTCTCGCCTTTGCCCGTCAACACCAGGATCGGTTGTGCGCCGGCGGCTTCCGCCGCCTGCAGGTCGCGCAGAGAGTCGCCGACGCAGGGCACTCCCGTCAACTCCATGTTGAAGCGCCGGCCGATCTCGGCCAGCATGCCGGGCTTCGGCTTGCGGCAATCGCAGCGTGCATCCGCCGTGTGCGGGCAGAAGAACACGGCGTCGAGGCGAGCCCCGGCGTGCGCCAGCGCCTTGTGCATCTTTTCGTGGATGGTGTTGAGCATCGCCATGTCGAAGAGCCCGCGGCCGATGCCCGACTGGTTGGTGGCGACCACCACGCGATACCCGGCGTGATTGAGCCGGGCGATGGCTTCGAGGCTGCCGGGCACGACCCGCCATTCCTCGGGCGTCTTGATGAACTGGTCGCTGTCCTGATTGATCACACCATCGCGGTCGAGCACAATGAGCTTGGCCGCGCGGGTGGGGATGACCGCTTCGGAACCGAGCTGGACCATGTCGCTACTGGGCCAGCTTCGAGATGTCGGCGACGCGGTTCATGGTCGCGGCCACGCCGCGCAGCAACGCCAGCCGGTTGGCGCGAACTGCAGGATCGTCGGCCATGACCATCACCTCCTCGAAGTAGCGATCCACCGCGGGCTTGGCCGATGCCAGCGCGCGCAGCGCCCCGGCAAAGTCGCCGCTGCCGTAATTCGCGTCCACCTGTGGCGTGAGGCGCGCGAAGGTCGCATGCAGATCGGCTTCCGCGCCGGCGGCCAGGTGCGCGTTGTCGACCCCGGGGGCGGCTTCCGCGCCATTCTTGCGCAGGATGTTGACGATGCGCTTGTTGGCGGCCGCGAGCGCGGCGGCCTCGGGCAGCGCGGCAAAATCCTGCACGGCGGCCAGGCGCGACGGCAGGTCGGCAATGGTGTCGGGGCGGGCATCGACCACCGCCGCCACCTGGTTGGCGGTGTAGCCCTGTTCGCGCAGGTAGCCGCGCAAACGCTCGACGATGAAATCGAGCATCGCCTCGCGGGCCGGCGTGAATCCCGGGACAGCGTGGAACGACGCGAACGCGGTGTCCACCATAAGGCCCAGGCTCAAGGGGCGCTGGCGCTCGATCAGGATCCGGATCACGCCAAGCGCCGCGCGCCGCAGCGCGAACGGGTCCTTGTCGCCGGTGGGCACCTGGCCGATGCCGAACATCCCGGCCAGCGACTCCAGCTTGTCGGCCAGCGCCACCGCTTGCGCGACGGCGTCGGCGGGCAACGCGGCACCGGCGCCCTTGGGCCAGTAGTGCTGCTCGATGGCGGCGGCCACAGCGGGCGCCTCGCCGTCGTGCGTGGCGTAATAGCGGCCCATCAGGCCCTGCAGTTCGGGAAACTCGCCGACCATGTCGGTGACGAGATCGGCCTTGGCAAGCTGCGCGGCGCGGTCCACCTGCACGTTGTCGGCGCCAAGGAGCGGCGCGATCCTGGCGGCAATGAACCGGACACGATCCATGCGTTCGGCCTGTGTGCCCAGCTTGTTGTGATAGACGATGGTGGAGAGCTTGTCGACGCGGGTGTCGAGACGCTGCCGGCGATCCTGGTCGAAGAAGAACTTGGCATCGGCCAGCCGCGCGCGCAGCACGCGCTCGTTGCCGGCAATGATGGCCGACGGGTCGCGCGTTTCAAGGTTGCTGACCAGCAGGAAGCGGTTGACGAGGCGCCCGCTGTCGTCGGCGAGCGCGAAGTACTTCTGGTTCAGCTGCATCGTCAGGATCAGGCATTCCTGCGGCACCGTCAGGAAGGCCGCGTCGAAGGTGCCGGTGCAGACCACCGGCCACTCGACCAGCGCCGTGACCTCGTCGAGCAGCGCATCCGGCATGATCGGCCGGGCGTCGCCCGCGGCGCCTTCGAGGCCCACGACGATGCGCGCGCGACGGGCGGCGAACGACGGGATGACCTTGCCTTCGGCTTCGAGCGTGACCGCGTACGCGTCGGCCGTGGCAATGGACCGCTCGCCCTTCGACAGGAAGCGGTGGCCGCCGGTGGTGCGTCCCGCCTGCAGGTCGAGCGCGGTCACCGGAACGATGTCCGCGCCGTGCAGCGCGATGAGCCCGTGCGCGGGACGCACGAACTTCACCGTGGAGCCGTCGGGACGCTGGTAGCTCATCACCTTGGGGATGGGCAGCTTGGCGATCGTATCGGTCAGTGCGGACTGCAATGCGGCAACCAGCGTCACGCCGGGTCGCGTGCCGGCATGAAAGAGCGCATCGGCCTTGCCGTCGGATTCGCGCAGCAAGGTGGACATTGCCGCTTCGGGAATGCCCGCCGCGGCAAGTTTCTTCAGCAACGCCGGCGTGGGCGCGCCATTGGCATCGAACGCAACGCTGACCGGCAGGAGCTTCTGCTTGAACGCCAGTTCGGGGGACACCGCGCGGACGTCGGCCATGGTGACGGCCAGCCGCCGCGGCGTCGCGTAACCGATGACTTCGGCGCCATCCGCGGCGAGGCCCTGCGCGCGCAAGCCGGCCGCGATGCCGTCCGCAAAGGCTTCGCCCAGCCGCTTCAGCGCCTTGGGCGGGAGCTCTTCGGTGAAGAGTTCGACGAGAAGTGTCTGCGTGTCGGCCATGGTCAGGCGGCCTTGGCGGGCGTGTTCAGCATCGGGAAGCCCAGCACCTCGCGCGAATCGTAATACGCCTGCGCGACCAGCCTCGAGAGCGTGCGGATCCGGCCGATGTAGGCGGCGCGCTCGGTGACCGAGATGGCGCCGCGGGCATCGAGCAGGTTGAACGTGTGGCCTGCCTTCAGGATCATCTCGTAGCCAGGCAGCGGCAGCTTCGCGTCGAGCAGGCGCCTGGCCTCGCTTTCGAAGAAGACGAACTGCTCGAAGAGCTTGGGCTCGTTGGACGCGTCGAAGGCGTACTTCGACTGCTCGACCTCGTTCTGGAAGTAGATGTCGCGGTACGTCATCGTGTCGGTATAGCGCAGGTCGTACACCGATTCGACGTCCTGCAGGTACATCGACATCCGCTCGAGGCCGTAGGTGATCTCGCCGGAGATGGGATTGCAGTCGAGGCCGCCGACCTGCTGGAAATAGGTGAACTGCGTGATCTCCATGCCGTTCAGCCACACTTCCCAGCCGAGGCCCCACGCGCCGAGCGTGGGGTTTTCCCAGTCGTCCTCGACGAAGCGCACGTCGTTCTTGGTGAGATCAAAGCCCAGCGCTTCGAGCGAGCCCAGATACAGCTCCAGGATGTTGGTCGGCGAGGGCTTCAATACGACCTGAAACTGGTGATGCTGATGCAGGCGGTTGGGATTCTCGCCGTAGCGGCCGTCCTTGGGGCGCCGCGACGGTTGCACGTAGGCGGCGCGCCACGGCTCCGGTCCGAGCGCGCGCAGGAAGGTGGCGGTATGCGACGTGCCGGCGCCGACCTCCATGTCGTAGGGCTGCAGCAGCGCGCAGCCCTGCTGGCCCCAGTAGTCCTGCAGGCGCAGGATGACGTTCTGAAAAGTGATCATGGCGGAAGCGAGGGCACGACGTGCGAGCCTAACTGCTTGAATGATGTCGATTTTACCGGTTTAGCCGCAGCTTGCGGCGAATATGCGGCCGGAGGCCGCGCGAATCAGAGCGTGCGTCTGATTCGCGGCACGCCAATGGCCACGGCCAGCAGCAGCACCGCCAGCGCCAGCACCAGCCCGTCGCCCATGCGCATGTACGGCGTCAGCCCGGTGCGGCCCGCGATCTCGACTTCGAGGATGCCCTGCGTGAACCAGGGCAACTCGACCAGCACCAGGCCGTCGTGGCCGATGGCGGACGTGATGCCGGTATTGGTGGCGCGCAGCATCGGGCGGCCCGTTTCCAGCGCGCGCATCTGCGCGATCTGGTTGTGCTGGCGGGCGGCGATGGAGCGGCCATACCACGCGTCGTTGGTGACATTGACGAGCAGCGTTGCGTCACGCGCGGCGCCGATCAGCTCGCCGCCGAACACATCCTCGTAGCAGATGTTCACGGCCAGGCGCTGTCCGGCGATGGTGAAAGGGGGCTGCTGCGCCGGCCCGGGCGTCTGGTCGGCCAGCGGGATGTTCAGCACGCGGTTGATGAACCATCCGGTCACGGATTTCAACGGAATCAGCTCGCCGAAGGGCACCAGGTGATGCTTCTGGTAGAGCTGCGGCGGCGTCGTGCCCACGCTGATCACGCTGTTGTGGATGCGTTCGTCCTCGCCCTTGTCGAGCGGCGGTTCGGCGATGAAGAGGCCCACCAGCACGTTGCCGTCGCGCGCGCGCATGATGTCCGCGAGACGCAGGAACACGTCACCGGGGATCTCGTCGGCAAACTGGGGGAAGGCGCTTTCCGGCAGTACGACGATACGCCCGCGCGACAGCCGAACGAGGTCGATGTAGCGGTCGAAATTGGTCTGCCGAAACGCCGGGTCGAACTTCTGCTCCTGCGACACGTTGCCCTGCACCAGGGAAATGGCCACGGGTGCGCCGGTGGGCGTCGTCCATTCGTTGCGCGCCAGCATCGCGCCGACGGCCACG
This sequence comes from Betaproteobacteria bacterium, assembly GCA_031410015.1. Classification (GTDB taxonomy): domain Bacteria; phylum Pseudomonadota; class Gammaproteobacteria; order Burkholderiales; family Casimicrobiaceae; genus VBCG01. The sequence goes on from JANNYI010000191.1 coordinate 14,263, forward strand.
ATCGCGACGATCGAAGCGATGGCGCCGATGGCGGTGCCGCGGCGCGCTTCCGTGAGCGCGTCGATGATCGCGGCGACGGCCGCCGCGCATGCGGCTACTGCCAGCGACACGAGAAAGACGCCGCCGATCGCGGCGAAGCCCGCCAGCGGCAGCACGCGGTCCGGCAGTAGTTCGGCGTAGCCCACCGCGAGCCACGGGAAGCCCGTGAACACGTATCCACGCAGCCACTCGGCCAGTGGCCAGGCCGCCGCCGCGGCAAGCAGGCGCCACGGCGAACCGGCAATGCTGGTGCGGGCGACGACCCAGCCGGCGAGCGCGGGCCACAGCGCGAGATAGGCGACAAACCCGGCGGTGGCCACAACCGCGACCGGCGCCGGCATCCCGCCGAAGCTCTCGAGCGCGACGAAGACCCACGACGTTCCGGCGCCGAAGATGCCCATGCCGAACGCGAACCCGAGGCCAGCCGCCGCCCGCGGCGTGGCTGCGTGTTGCCACAGCAGGAACAGCACGGCGAGCGCGGCGGGGGCGGCCACGGTCCAGTGGAAGGGCGCGAACGCGGCGACCGCAAAGATTCCCGCGACGAACGCGAAGGCGCGCGCCGGCCAGGCGGATGTCGAATACCCGGACTTCACGCGGAGGCGGCGGCAGCAGGCAGCGCTTGCAACGCCGCAGCCGTGCCCGGAGAAGGTGCCTGGTTCACGCGTCGGCTTCGTCGGCCGGTGGCGCGACGCGCTCAACCTGCAGCGTGTGCAGGCGCCTGCTGTCGGCGCGCAACACGGAAAAGCGCAGACCCTCCATCGTGACGGTCTCGCCGCGCTTGGGCAGGCGGCCAAACGCGTGCAGCACCAGGCCACCGATGGTGTCGAACTCGTCGTCCTCGAAGCCGGCCCCGAAGTGCTCGTTGAAGTCGATGACCTCCGTGCGCGCCTTCACCCGGAACTTGCCGTTGGCCTCGTCGATGATGTTGTCGTGATCCTCGTCGAAGTCGTATTCGTCCTCGATTTCGCCCACGATCTGCTCCAGCACGTCCTCGATCGTGACGAGGCCGGACACGCCGCCGTACTCGTCGACGACGATCGCGATGTGATTGCGGTTGGCGCGGAATTCGCGCAGCAGCACGTTGAGGCGCTTGCTTTCGGGCACGAACACGGCGGGGCGCAGCGTGTCGCGCAGGACGAAGGCGTCGGGGTTGGCGTAGTAGTTCAGCAGTTCCTTGGCCAGCAGGATGCCGATCACGTCGTCCTTGGACTCGCCGATCACCGGGAACCGCGAGTGGCGCGTCTCCACGACGTTCGGCAGGAAGTCGGGCACTGCGTCTTCCAGGGCCACGCAGTCCATCTGCGAGCGCGGGATCATGATTTCGCGCACCGTGGTCTCGGACACCGACAGCACGCCCTCGATCATCGACAGCGCATCGGCATCGAGCAGGTGCCGGTCGAAGGCGCCGCGCAGGAGGTCGAGCAGCTCCTCGCGGTCCTCGGGCTCGCGGGTGAGCAGCGCAGTCAGGCGCTCGAGCAGCGACGGACGCGCGGCGGACTTGTCGTCGCTATCGGTCGGCATAGGGGTCGGCCAACCGCAGGCGCGCGAGGATGGCGATTTCGCGCGCCTCCATCACCTTGGCGTCGGTGGCGCGTTCGTGGTCATGACCTTGCATGTGCAGCATGCCGTGGACCACCAGGTGGGCGTAGTGCGCGGCCAGTGTCTTCCCCTGCGCGTCCGCTTCCTTCCGCACGACCGGCGCGCACAGCACGATGTCGCCAGCCTGCGGACTTGCATCATCGTACACGAAGGTCAGCACGTTGGTCGCGTAGTCCTTGCCGCGAAACTCGGCATTGAGCGCGCGGCCTTCGATGGCGTCGACGAAGCGCACCGTGACCTGCGCGTCGGCGAGGAGCGCTGCGCGCACCCAGCGGCGAATCTGCGCGCGGGTCGGCAGGTCTGCCGCGTTGCTTGCAAACTGCACCGAAAGGGAAAGGGCGGGTGGCTTGCGCACCGCCGTGGCGCGCGTCATGCGGTGGTCGGCCGGGCAAGCGCCAGCAGCCGCTCGAACAGCGGCAGCACGAACGCATCGGGCAGGTCGAGGAGGTTGTCGCCGACATTGAATTCGGTCATCGCGTGGCCGGGAATGGCGGCAGGCGCGAACCGTGGCGCGATCCAGACACGGCTCTCGGCGGCGATCCGGTCGCGCGCCGCGGTCAGCGCATCGGCATCGGCGGCGATGTACAGGTGGAACATGTTGACCTGCGGCGGGGATGGCAGCGTGCTGACGCCGGGCATGGCGGCGAGGCCGGAGGCGAGCGTCAACGCGCGGGCGCGCAGCGCGGGCATCCGTGCCAGCGCAGCGTCGAAGCGCATGGCGGCCGATGCGACCGCGGGATGCTGCTGCACCAGCGTGCCGCCGTGGCGGCGCCGCCACACGCGCGCCGCGCGCACGAATTCGGCCGGCCCCAGCAGCATCGCGCCGGAGAGCGCCCCGATGCCCTTGTAGAGCGACACATAGACCGAGTCGAACAGCGCGCAGATCTCCGCATGGGTGCGCGGCGCATACGCTTCGCGCGCCTCCCAGAAGCGCGCGCCGTCCATGTGCAGCCGGACGCCGCGGGCGCGGGCGAGCGCGGACAACGCCACCAGTTGGTCCCACGTCGGCAACTGGCCTCCGATCTCGCGGGCGGGCAGTTCCACCAGCAAGGCCGCGAGGCGCTCCGGGCATCGCTCGAGGTCGGCGGCAAGCGTGGGGCGATGACGCGCGCCCAGCAGCGTGGCGTCGAGGCCGTGCAGGCGGGCGTAGCCGCGTTCCTCGTGCAGCTCGAGATGCGACGTGGCGTGCATGCCCACGTGCGCGACGCCCGACGCCTCGGCCCAGATGCGCAGCGCAATCTGCTGCGCCATCGTGCCGCTGGGCATGAACACCGCCGCTTCCTTGCCGGTCAGCGCCGCGATCTTCGCCTCGAAGGCCTCGAGCAGCGGGCCGTCGCCGTAACGGTCGGCATGGTGACCATGTTCACGGCACCATTCGCCGACGCGGATCAGTTCCTCGCCGGGGTCGCTGTCGCGATAGCCGGGGACGATGTGCGTGCACTGCCGGCGCAGCGCCTCCGTTTCCTGTGCCGTCAATGGCATTGCGGCCCCGGGATTCACCGCGGCGAACGATCAGCGGGCGGGTTCTTCGTCGCGTCGCGATCGTAGGCGTCGATGATCTTCTGCACCAGCGGATGCCTGACCACGTCGGCGCTGGTGAAGTGACGAAAGGCGATGCCGCGCACGCCGGCCAGCACCCGTGCGGCTTCCACGAGGCCGCTCTTCTGTCCGCGCGCCAGATCGATCTGCGTGATGTCGCCGGTGATCACCGCCTTGGCGCCGAAGCCGATGCGCGTCAGCGCCATCTTCATCTGTTCTGGCGTGGTGTTCTGCGCTTCGTCGAGGATGACGAAGGCGTGGTTCAACGTGCGCCCGCGCATGTAGGCCAGCGGCGCCAGCTCGATCGTCGTGCGCTCGAGGAGGCGCGCCACCTTCTCGAAGCCCATGAGGTCGTACAGCGCGTCGTAGAGCGGGCGCAGGTAGGGATCGATTTTCTGCGCGAGATCGCCCGGCAGGAAGCCCAGGCGCTCGCCGGCTTCGACCGCGGGACGCACCAGCACGATGCGCTTGACCGCGTCGCGCTCGAGGGCGTCGACGGCGCAAGCGACGGCGAGGTAGGTCTTGCCGGTGCCGGCGGGCCCGATGCCGAACGTGATGTCGTGACCGAGGATGTCCTTCAGGTATTCGACTTGGTTGGGCGTGCGGCCGTGGAGATCGGCACGGCGGGTGCGCAGCAGCGGTCCGCTGTCCGGGTCGGCGGCCATCGAGATCGGCGCGATGGGATGGGTGGCGATTTCCACCAGGCCCAGCTGGATGGCCTCCACCGACAGCGGCTTTTCGGCGGCAGCGTAGAAGCGCTCCAGTGCCGCTCCCGCGCGTTCCGCGCGGGCCGGATCGCCGGTGATCGTGAACACGCCGCCGCGATGCGCGATCGTGACATCGAGTGCCGCCTCGATCTGGCGCAGGTTGGAGTCCATCGGGCCCGCCAGGTTGGCCAGCATCCGGTTGTCGAGCGGGGCCAGCGTGACCGTGTGGCGGGGGCGGCGCTGGGCCATCTACAGGCTTTGCCGCAGCAGCGGCGCGCGCAGGGCGTCGTCGAGGGTGGCCAGCGTTTCGGCCAGGTGCGCGCGCGTTTCCGGCGACCCCTTGTCGGCGCGCTTGCGGTTGGCGATCTCGTCGCGCAGGCGTTTCGCATCGGCGCGCAGCAGCGCCCGCGCGTCGGCGGGCATCGCGCTGGCGGGACGCAGGATCACCGTGGCCACGCGGGTCACGTACTCGCGTTGCAGGTTGCGGCGGATCAGCGGAATGTCCTGCCCGGTCGCGACTTCGCTGAAGATCGCATCGTGCAGCGTGCGATAGAGCTCGGCCAGGCGCAATGCCTCGCGCTGATCCGCCAGCTTCAGTTCGTTGTTGAGCAGCCGCTGCGCAATCTCGGGCCCCAGCAGCGGCCCCAGCACCGCGCGATGGACATTCAGCACCAGCTGATCGATCGCCATGTCGACCGGTGGCGTGGTCCGCGCGATTTCCTGCGCATCGTCGATGTCGAAGTCCGTCAGCGACAGCTTGCGCAGGTAGGCCGGCGGAAATCGAAAGCTGTCGGCCGCGAAGATGGTGCCGGCCAGGAGCTGCAGCGCCGCGCGCTGCTTGTCCGAGGGGATGGGCTCGAGCGGCGTGCGGCCGCTGCCCGCGCGGTCCTGCACGATCGACAGGCCGCCAACGTACTTGGTGGCGAACAGCGCGCTTTGCTGCACTTCGAAGAGCCCGCGCGAAAAGTTGCGGCGCAGGATGGCATAGGACTCGTCGTTCTCGAGCTTGCGGTTCTCGGAGAGCCGCCACAGTTCGCGCGCAAGCTTCAGCTGGCGGGATGCGTAGGCGAGCGGATCGGCGCCGAGGTCGAAGGTGTTCACACGTGGATCGAGCCCGCTGTAGTAGACGTAGCTGTCGGCGGTGAACGCGAGCAGCGGCTCGCCGGAGCGCGAGGCGATGCGCGTGAGCGCGGCCGCCTCCTCCTCCGGCGGCAGTTCACGGTAACCGTACTCGATCGCCCAGTAGTCGTAGGGGCCGAGCGTGGTCATGTGGTACTCGCCCTGCTTCTCCCCCGGCAGCGCCATGTTGACCGCGTTGTACTCCATCACCGAGCCGGCGATGCCGTTCTGGCGGGTGAAGTCGCGATCCGCCAGCTGCGCCTCGGTATAGATGGTGGATGCGCTGAAGTTGTGCGTCAGGCCGAGCGTATGTCCGACCTCGTGCATGGTCGTGGACTTGAGGCGCGACAGCAGGAAGGCCTCGGATTCCGCGCTGTCCAGCATCATCGTGCCGCGCACCTCGAGCAGCGACATCGCGAAGCCCTCGTGCTCGGCCGCCTCCGCGGCATAGGTGCAGTACGGGGCATCGTTGCGGAATTCGAGCGACGGCCGCAGCGGCACGGATTCGGCGCCGTAGGTCTTGATCGAACGGATGCTGGAGGCGTCGATGCCGATGTCGGCGTCGAGGATCTCGCCGGTGCGCGGATCGACCAGCGACGGGCCGATGGCCAGGAACGAACTGCGCGCAGCCGTCATCCAGCGAATGGACGCGTGGCGGATGTCCGATGTGTTGAAGTCGGCGTTCTCGGGCTGGATCTCCACCCGGATCGCATCCTTGAAGCCGATACGCTCGAAGGCCTTGTTCCACTCGAGCACGCCTTCGCGAATCGTGGCGCGGTACCGGTCGGGCACGGTTCGGTCGATCCAGTAGACAATCGGCTGCTTCGGTTCGGACAGCGCTGCGGTCGGGTCCTTCTTCTCGAGGCGCCAGCGGTTGGCATAGCGGACGATCGGGATGCGCCGGTCGTCGGTGGTGAAGTCCCAGCGCTCGGTCGCGAAGTAGCCGACGCGCGTGTCCGCGGTGCGCGTGCGCATCGGCGTATCGGGCAGCTTGGCGATCGAATAGTGAAAGCCGAGGAAGAGACTGCGGATGTCCGGCACCGTTGCCGGTGGCGCCGTCGCCGGCTGCCCGGGCGCCGGTATGGAGATGCGCGCCAGTGCGTAATGCGCCAGTACGTTGAACGACACGAAATCGGCCGTGCTGCGCACTTCCTTGAACGATGTGTTGCGCGCGTCGAAGCCGTACGACTGCCGATACGCCTGCTCGAGCCGCGGCGCCGTCGCGGTGAGATCGGAGAAGAAGATGGCGTTGGCTTCGATCAGCACCGACTTGCGCTCCGGATGGGGCGCGGAGAGGATGGCGGTGCTGGCCAGCAGACTGTCCGAAAAGCTCTCCGCCACCGCGCGCGCTTCCGGCGTGCCTGCCTTGGCCGTGTACTTGACGTTGCGCGAGATCAGCTGGACGCTGCCACCCACCTTGCGGAAAAGAATAATCGAGGGGCTGGCGAAGCGGCCCCGCCCACCCATCGAGCCCGCCAGCAGTCCGTTCTCGCCCAGTCCCTGATCGAGATTGGTGGAGAAGAAATAGAGGCGATCGAACTGGTCGGGTGCGAGTTCGATCAGGACCTTGTCGTCCTTCTGCCAGAGGGGCAGCATCCCCGGCAATTCCTTGTAGTCCTTGGCGACCTCGGCAAAACTGCGAAGCGCGCCGGGTGCCGGAGCCGGCGTGGGCGGCGCGGCGGTCGCACTGCCGGGCGCGCCTGCCAGGCGCTGCGCATTTGCAATGGCCGAGGCCGACGGGATGACCGCCGCGGTGGTCGTTGCGGCAGGCACGCCCGATGCGACAGGCGCCGCCGAGGACGCGGCGGTTGTGGCTGCTGCAGTCGCCGTGGCTGCCGCCGGGATGGCCGGCTCGTTGACGGTGGCGCACGCGGCCAAGGCAAGGATGGCGGCGCCGGCGAGGGCAATGCGGGAACGATCGGCCATGATGGTGCTCCTGTAGGCGCGTGCCTTTGGATCGTGCTCGGCGTGGCAGTCGTGCTTCAGCACGCGAGTTCGCCGCGCAATGAATGCGCCTGCGCCTTCGTGATCGTGACATCGACGAACTGCCCCACGAGATCCGGTGAACCCGGGAAATTGACGACGCGATTGTTGGTCGTGCGCGCGGCAAGTTCCTGCGCGTCCTTCGCCGCGCGGCCGGTGACCAGCACCCTCTCGCGCGCCGCGACCATCGCGGAGCTGCACACCTGGTACTGGGTATCCAGAAGCGCCTGCAGCTGCGCGAGCCGTGCCGCGCCGACATCCGGCGGCACCTGATCGGGCAGGTTGGCCGCGGGCGTTCCGGGTCGGCTGCTGTAGAGGAAACTGAAGGCGCCGTCGAAGCCGATCGCCTCGACCAACCGCATCGTCTGCGCGAAATCGGCGTCGGTCTCGCCGGGGAAGCCGACGATGAAGTCCGACGTGATCGAGAGCGCGGGACGGCGCGCGCGCAACTTGCGCACGATCGCCTTGTATTCGAGCGTGGTGTAGCCGCGCTTCATGGCGGCCAGCACCCGGTCGGACCCGGACTGAACCGGCAGGTGCAGATGGTCCGCGAGCTTCCCGAGGGTGGCGAAGACGTCGATCAGGCGCGTCGACATCTCCTTGGGGTGCGACGTGGTGAAACGGATGCGCTCGACGCCGGGAACCTCGGCGATTGTTTCGAGCAGCGTCGCGAGATCGGCGATCCCGGCGCCTTCGCCCATCGGTCCGCGATAGGCGTTGACGTTCTGGCCGAGCAGCGTGACCTCGCGCACGCCCTGGTCGGCAAGGTCCGCCACATCGGTCAACACGTCCTCGAAGGGGCGCGACACTTCCTCGCCGCGCGTGTAGGGCACCACGCAGAACGAGCAGTACTTGCTGCAGCCTTCCATGATCGACACGAACGCGGTCGGACCGTCGACGCGCGGCGGCGGCAGGTGATCGAACTTCTCGATCTCCGGGAAGCTGATATCGAGCTGCGGCAGCCCGGTGGCGCGCCGCTGTGCAAGCAACTGCGGCAGGCGGTGCAGCGTCTGCGGCCCGAACACGATGTCCACGTAAGGCGCACGCTGCTGGATCGCGCTGCCTTCCTGCGAGGCCACGCAGCCGCCCACGCCGATCATGAGATCGGGATTGGCGAGCTTCAGCTCGCGCACGCGGCCGAGATCGTGGAACACACGCTCCTGTGCCCGCTCGCGCACCGAGCAGGTGTTGAACAGGATCACGTCGGCGTCCTCGGGACGCTGCGTGAGCGTGAGGCCCTCGGACGCATGGAGCACGTCGGCCATCCTGTCCGAGTCGTACTCGTTCATCTGGCACCCGAAGGTGCGTATGTACAGCTTTCTGGTCACGGCGCTGGAAGGGCCCCGGAACCGGCGCTTATGCCGTGGGGGTCCTCATCGACTGCGGGGGCGGAATGATAGCAGGCGGGGGCTTCCGGTCGGGTTCGACGAGGCTGGAGCCTCGCCTGCAGGGAGTGCAGGCGGCGTGGGTGTGCTTCATGCCGTCGTGACGGTTGCGGCAGAGCGTACAATTCGGGAAGCAGGTGTCCGCCGCGAATCCCTTTCGCGGCGGGTGAAACGGGAACGCGGTGCCGCATCCAGCAATGGACGCCAATTCCGCGACTGCCCCCGCAACGGTAAGCCCTTCGAGGGCCGCCCTTCATGCCACTGCCGCACGTCGCGGCGGGAAGGCGGGCGGTTCGCATGGCGAGTCCGGAGACCGGCCTGCGCCCCGGTGGTATTGCCGCTTTACGTGGCAATGCCAGCGGAGACCGCAGCGCGGGTGGCGCTGCGCACGGTCTGCCGACTCTGTCGGGCGGTCGCGCGCACCCATGGGCGCCACCACCTCCAGCGCGCTGCCCGTGCGCAGCACTCCATTTCCGCGTTGTTCCTGTCGTCCACTGCCGTGCGGGGATGCACGGCGCTACGCGGAGTGCTGCTTCATGTTGCCTGTCTCGATTGCCCGCACCAAACGGTGCGTTCGTCGTTCGTCATTGCGAATCCTTCGTGTTTCCTCGTGGTTCATCGCTGTCGTCGCCGGCGCGGTGCTCGCCCAGCCCTCCGCGCCATCCGTTCCCGCAACGCTCGAGCCGGTGGTCGTCACCGCCGCGCGCAGCCCGCAGCCGATTGCCGACCTCCTGGCCGACCTCACGGTGATCAGCGCGGCCGAGATCCTGCGCAGCGGCGCGCAGAGCCTGCCGCAGTTGCTGCAGCGCCAGCCTGGCGTTGAAGTCACGATCAACGGCGGACCGGGCGCCACGTCGGGCGTGTTCCTGCGCGGCGCCAACGCCGGGCAGACGCTGGTGCTGATCGACGGCCTGCGCGTGGGTTCGGCTTCCGTGGGCGCAACCGCGCTCGAGGCCATTCCGCTCGACCAGATCGAGCGCATCGAAATCCTGCGCGGGCCGGCATCCAGCCTCTACGGCGCGGACGCGATCGGGGGCGTGATCCAGGTGTTCACAAAGCGTGCCGACGGCAGCGCGTGGGTGCCCAACATTGCGGCCGGCTATGGCACCTACGACACGCGGCAGCTGAGCGGCGGTCTCTCCGGCGCCATCGGCCCGCTGCGCTTCTCGGTGCAGGCGGGCGGCACGCGCAGCACGGGCTACAACGCCATCGTGAACCCGAACAACTTCAGCTACAACGACGACAAGGATGGCTACGCCACCGAGAACGTCGGACTCAATGCGGTCCTGCCGTGGGCTCCGGGTCAGGAAGTGGCCGTGCAGTATTTCCGCAACCGGCTCAACAACCAGTATGACGGCGGCGCCGGGTCGGACGACCGCACGATCACCACGCTCGAGGCGTGGTCGGTGGTCAGCCGCAACAAGTTCACCGACCGCTGGGCGTCGCTGCTGACGATCGGGCAGGGCAGCGACGATTCGGTATCGCAGACGGGCTATGGCGACTATCCGTTCAAGACCACGCAGCGGCAGTTCATCTGGCAGAACGACTTCACGCTGCCGCTGGGCTCGCTGGGCTTGATCCTGGAGCGGCGCGAGGAAAACCTCGCCAGCAATGATCCGTTTGCGGTCACCGAGCGCAACACCAACTCGGCTACCGGCGTGTACCAGCTGCGATACGAGGCGTTTGCACTGCAGGCCAATCTGCGGCGCGACAATTCCAACCAGTACGGTGGCGAAACTACCGGCGGCATCGCGATGGGCTACAAGTTGTCGCCGGCATGGCGCTTCACGGCCGGCTACAGCACGGGCTTCAAAGCGCCGTCGTTCAACGATCTTTACTTCCCGGGGTTCTCCAATCCCTTCCTGCAGCCGGAAACGTCGCGCAACGCGGAAATCGGCGCGTACTGGACGGCAAAGGCCGGCGAGGTGAACTGGGAGGCGCGCGCGATCGGCTATCACAACCAGGTCGACCAATTGATCGTGTTCCAGTGCGATGCCAACTTCAACTGCGCGCCGTTCAATGTCGACCGCGCCACGCTGGAAGGCGTCACGCTGGGGCTCGATCTCGGCTGGCGCGACACACGGATCAAGGCCTCGCTCGACCTGCAGAATCCCGAGAACGACCGCACCGGCAACCTGTTGCCGCGGCGGGCGCGGCAGCATGGCGCCGTGCAGGCCTTGCAGCAGTGGGGACCGGTGCAGCTCGGCCTGGAATTCGTCGCCTCGTCCCTGCGCTACGACAACGCGGCCAACACTGTAAGGATGGGTGGCTACGGCATCGTCAACCTGACGGCCGAGTGGGTGGTGGCGAAGGGCACGACGCTGTTCGCGCGCGCCAACAACGTGTTCGACAAGAATTACCAGCTCGCCGCCGACTTTTCGACGGGCGGTGCGACGGTGTTGGCGGGCGTGCGCTGGCAGCCATGATTCTCCTGTCCCGTTCGCTCGTGCCGCTGCTTGCGCTGGTCACGGCGACAGTAGCGGCTGCGGCCGGTGTCAGTGCGCGTGACGACAGTGGCGTCGTGGTCGCATTGCCCGCGCCGGCGCAGCGCATCGTCAGCCTGGCGCCGCATGCGACGGAAATCCTGTTTGCAGCCGGCGCCGGGCGCGCCGTGGTGGGCGTCACGGCGTGGAGCGATTTTCCGCCGGAAGCCAACGCGATCCCGCAGGTGGGCGACGCGATCGGCCTCGATCTGGAGCGCATCGTCGCGCTCGCGCCCGACCTCGTGGTGACATGGCCGTGGACGGCGCCGGCGCAGGTGGAGCAGCTGCGCGCCCGCGGCATGCGTATCTACATGATCGATGCGAAGGCGATCGGCGGCATCGCCGACAACGTGGAACGACTGGCGACGCTGGCGGGGACCACGGCGCAGGCGGCGCCCGCGCTCGCGCAGTGGCGCCGCCGCCTGCAGGCGCTGGAGGCGCGGCCTGCGGCATCGTCGCCATTGCGGGTGTTCTATCAGCTGGGCGAGGCGCCGATGTTCACCATTGGCGGTCCGCAGCTCATCACGCAAGCGATCCAGCTGTGTGGCGGTCGCAACGTCTTTGCCGCGCTTGCCGCGCCGGCGCCGATGATCGACACCGAGGCGGTGGTGGCCGCGCGCCCGCAGGTGATCGTGGCCGGCACGGACCACGCGCAGCCACCGGCGTGGCTGGCCGCGTGGAAGCGCTGGCCCGACGTGCCAGCGGTCAAGACCGGCAACCTGTTCACGGTGGATGCCATGTTGTTGCATCGGCCGGGTCCGCGTTTTCTGGACGGCGCCGAGCAACTCTGCGGCGCGATGGACCGCGCGCGGGTGAAGTTCGCTGCGCGCTGATGTCGACGAGCCCACCGCAGGCGAGGCTTCAGCCTCGCAGCAATCCGGGGGCGCGCAACGATTGGCCAAGCATGCGGATCGCGGGGCTGAAGCCTCGCCTACAGGCGCGCACTTTGCACTTCAAACTACGCCGGCAGGAACGCTGCGCCACGCGGATGCGGCACGGCGACCAGCGCCTGTCCGTACAGCGCGGAGAGTTTTTCCGCGGTCAACAGCGCACCTGCCGGCCCCACCTCGACCCGTTCGCAACCAAGCAGGATGGCATGGGTCGCATAGCGTGCGGCCAATGCCAGGTCGTGCAGCGCCATCAGCACGGCCTTGCCGCGCTCGCGGGCGAGGCCGGCCAGCAGTTCGAGCGAACGCACTTCGTGGGCGATGTCGAGATGGTTGGCCGGCTCGTCGAGCAGCAGCACGTCCGGGTCCTGCGTCAGCAGCATCGCCAGCGCCACGCGGCGCCGCTCGCCGCCCGACAGCGTCTGCACGTTGCGCGCGCCGGCATCCGCCATGCCCACCGCCGCGAGCGCGGCCCGCGCCTGCGCCATGTCGGCCGCACTCTCCGGCTGCCAGCGCGGAACGTGCGGATGGCGACCGGCCAGCGCAACTTCGAACGCCGTGGCGGGGAAGGCATCGACCGTGTCCTGCGGCATCAGTCCAAGCGCCCTGGCGCGCGCACGCGGCGGCATCGAGGCCAGCGGTGTGCCATGCACCGTGACGCTGCCGGCCGCCGGCGCGCGCAGTCCCGCCAGCGTGTTGAGCAACGTTGTCTTGCCGGCGCCGTTGGGGCCCACCATCACCCAGCACTCGCCCGCGCGAATCTCGAAGGCGACGTCGTGGCAGAGCGTTCGCCCGGGCACCGTGAGCGCGAGTCCGGCGCAGGCCAGGACGGGCGAACTCATGCGCCGCTCCGGCGCAGCAGCCACAGGAACACCGGCACGCCGGCCAGCGCCGTCAGCACGCCCACCGGCAGTTGCGCCGGCGCGACGATGGTCCGCGCGAGCGTATCCGCGACCACCAGCAACGCGCCGCCGGCCAGCGCCGACGCCGGCAGCAGCCAGCGCTGGTCGTTGCCGATGAGCATGCGCATCGCGTGCGGCACGACGAGGCCGACGAAGCCCACACTTCCCGCCACCGTCACGGCAATCGCCGTGGCCGCCGCAGCCAACCCGTGCAAGGCAAACGTCAGCGGCCGCACGGGGACACCCAGGCTCGCGGCGGTGACCTCACCCCGCGCCAGCAGTGTGGCGTCGCGCGCCAGCGGCAGCGCGAGCAACAGCACCACAACGAGGGCAACGAGCGCCAATCCGCCATGGGTGCTCGACGACAGGTCACCGATCAGCCAGAACAGCATGCCGCGCACCTGCGCTTCCGGCGCGGTGGACAGGAGCAGCATGATGAGTGCGCCCCAGCCGGCGGCGACGACGATCCCGGTCAACAGGAGCCGGGTCGGGGACCACGCGCCTTCGCCGCGCGCCAGTCCGAACACCAGCAGGCTCGACAGGACGGCGCCGCCGAAGGCCGCCGGCGTCACGAGCGCCGCCGCGCCGAGCAGCATCGCACCGAGCGCGCCGCAGGCCGCGCCGCCGGACAGCCCGAGTACATAGGGATCGGCCAGCGGATTGCGCAGCAGCACCTGCATCAGCGCGCCCGCCGTGGCAAGCAGGCCGCCGACCGCAAACGCCGCCATCGCGCGCGGCCAGCGCAATTCGCGGACCACCGTGGACGCGGTGTCGCCCCCATCGCCGACGATCGCCTGCCATACAACCGGCATCGCGACCGGCACGCTGCCCGCCGCCAGTGCGAACAGCAGCGCGGCGCAGGTTCCAAGGGCAAGACAAGCCAGGACCGGGAGGGGGGAGAGGCGACGCACGCAATGCTCGGTCGTGGGCGGATTGACGATTATAGGACTGCGCGCCGCGCCGGCGTCGGCAGCGTGCTTTCGGGGGCCGCCCGCCCCCGCAGCCTATAATCGGTCATTCGCATCCCTGCGATGGACAAAGGCCGACCATGAACAAGGCCTTCACCCGTGAAGCGGACGACGCCGACGACATCGACGACGATGTCCCGGACGTCGCCTCGCTGCTGCCTGCCGGGACCAGGAACTACATGACGCCGGGCGGCTTCGCGCGGCTCAAAGGCGAACTCGACCATCTGGTCGGCACGGAGCGGCCCGCGCTCGTGGCCACGGTATCGTGGGCCGCAAGCAACGGCGACCGCTCCGAGAACGGCGACTACATCTACGGCAAGAAGCGGCTCCGCGAGGTGGACCGCCGCATCCGCTTCCTGATCAAGCGGCTGGACCTGTCGCAGGTGGTCGACCCGGCGGGCCGCGAGCACGCGGACGACGCCGACCGGATTTTCTTCGGCGCCACGGTCACCGTCAGCAACGAGCGCGGCGAGGAACGCACGGTCAGCATCGTCGGCATCGACGAGATCGACACGGCGCGTGGCTACATCAGCTGGGTGTCGCCAATGGCGCGCGCATTGCTCAAGGCGCACGAAGGGGACACGGTGTTGCTGCATACACCGGTGGGTGACGAGACATTGACGGTGGTGCGCGTGGCGTACCGGGCATTGGCCACCAACCCTGAGGCGCTCTCGCCAACGCCATGAACAGCGCCGCGCCGCCCGATGGACGGGCGGGCAGGTGGTTGACGCATTGCGCGCGCGCCGCCTATAGTCGAAACCGCAACGACGCTGACCGCCATGGACACCGACCTCGCCCTGCTCGAACAGAAGCTCGCCACGCTGATCGCGCACACGCGCGCCCTGCGCGCCGCCAACGAGGCACTCCGCCGCGACCTGGCCACGGCGCAGGAGCGCAACCGCGAGATGACGGTGCGCGCGCAGCAGGCAGGCGCGCGCCTCGACGCGCTGATCGCCAGGATGCCGGCCGAATGAGCGCGCGTGGCGGCGCGCCAGCGGAGCGCACAGTGCAGCTCGACATCACGCTCCTCGGACGCGAGTTCAAGGTCGGCTGCAAGGAACACGAACGCGTGGAGCTGATGGACGCGGTGGCGATGCTCGACGAACGGATGCGCGCAATCCGCGACGGCGGCAAGATCGCGGCCGTCGACCGTATCGCCGTGATGGCGGCGCTCAACCTCGCCAACGAGCTGCTGCGCGAACGCAAGGCGCCGGCAGCGGCCGTCGAGGCCGCGCCTGTCGCATCCGGTGGCGTTGACGACGCTGCCGTGCAGCGTAGAATTCACCTGATGCAGGCGTCGATCGATCAGGTGCTGGCGGGTCAGGAAAAGTTGTTCTGACACGAGGCTTCACGAGCGAGGCATGCGGCGATGCGCGGCGCGATGCAGCGCGCCACCGGTCGCGACGGCAACGTTTCTTCAATGTCCCCTGGGGTGTTCGAGCCCGCTAAATACTCCTTGAACCAATGCTCTCGTAGCGAGGTTGCCTTTGCCCTTTGTGGACCGGTGTGCGCCCCCATGTGGAAGCGCCTGAAGGTTCCGGCAGGTGGCCATTCTTGAACCCAGGTTCAGGATGACGGTGGGCACGGCATCATCGGGGGACACCCATTGCGTGAACGGCGCCAGCTTCGGGCGCCGTTCGCATTCATGAGGATCACATGCATGCCACGGCACGGATCGAAGGACCGCATCGCGGCGATGTCCATGGTGCTGCTGCTTGCCGGCCACGTGTCGGGACAGACCATGCCGCCCGCTGATCCCGCGGTTGCGCTCGCGCAGCAGATCAAGAGCGACTACGACGCGCTTACCGGCCGCTGGCAACTGGTGGCGGCGCAAGTGGATGGCAAGCCGGTGCCGGAGTCGGTGCTCAAATCCACCGTGCTCATCACCGATCACGACATTTTCCGATTTCCGGCGTCGGCGGGCGTGGGCACCGCGCCGCAAGGCAAGTTCACGATCAATCCGACAACGAAACCGAAGCAGGTGGACTCCACCGGTGAAGCAGGCCCCAACAAGGGCAAGGTCACGCGCGGCATCTACGACATCATCGATGCCAACAACAAGCGCGCGTGCTGGGGCCAGCCTGACGGACCGCGTCCAACCGACTTCACCAGCGCGCCGGGCAGCGGCCGCACGTGCCAGAACTGGCGGCTGATCAGCAAGGCGCTAGGACAATGACGCGCTGGAAGAACCAGCAGGCGGATGAATGCGAGGGGCGCGCGTGCATTACTGGCTGATGAAGTCCGAGCCCGACGAGTTCTCGATCAGCGATCTCGAACGGGCGCCGAAGCAGACCACGTCGTGGTTCGGTGTGCGCAACTACCAGGCCCGCAACTTCATGCGCGAGATGAAGGTGGGCGACCGCGCGTTTTTCTATCACTCGAGCTGTCCCGAGCCGGGCATTGCCGGCATTGCGGAGATCGCTGCGGCCGCGCATCCCGACGTCACGCAATTCGACGCGCGCGGCAAGTATTACGACGCCAAGGCCACGCGCGAGGAACCGCGCTGGTGGAATGTCGACGTCAAGTGGGTTGCCACCACGCGCCTCGTGTCGCTGGCGGAGTTGCGCGAGGTCGAAGCGCTGTCCGACATGGTGATCCTGCGCCGCGGCAACCGGCTGTCCATCACGCCGGTGACGAAACAGGAATGGGACGTCGTCACCAAGCTCGCCGCGCGCAAGCCGCCCAAGGCATGAACGCACTGCCCGAACCCGGACTCCCAGGCCGCAGCGTCGTGCGGCCTTGAATTTCACGTTGCTTGCGGTCCTCGTCGCGCTGGGCGTGGTCGTCGGGTTCCTGGCCGGACTGCTCGGCATCGGCGGCGGCTTCACGATCGTTCCCGTATTGATGGAAGTGTTCGAGCGCGAAGGCGTGCTGGCTGCGCACGTGCTGCCGCTGGCCATCGGCACGTCGTCGGCCACGATCGTGTTCACCGCGATTGCGTCCACGCGCGCGCATCACTCGCGCGGCGCCGTCGACTGGCCGACG
>JANNYI010000192.1:0-1299 GCA_031410015.1 Betaproteobacteria bacterium
GCCCAAGCCCGTCGCCGCCCGCGCGGCTTCGTCCAGCGCGACCGTGCATTGATGCCGCTTCGCTGATGTAGCATGATGTCGTGCTGCGCTGCGGTGAGGGTGGCTTGCAGTGCGCGACGCGATGCACCGTTGTCGTGCATCGATTGCAGAATCCATCGAATCCAGGGGAAGAAACAATGCTGACTCGGCGTGGCGTAGTGAAGACATTGGCAGGACTGGCAGCAATGGCATTGGTGACCGGCGTGCCGCTCGCGCAGGCGCAGACCAAGACCAAGGTGGCCGCGATCTACACGGTGCCGGTGGAGCAGCAGTGGGTCAGCCGGATTCACAAGGCGCTCAATGCCGCCAAGGATCGCGGCGAGATCGAGTACGTGTTCTCCGAGAAAGTGGCCAACGCCGATTACGAGCGCGTGATGCGCGAGTTTGCCGAGAAGGGCAACACGTTCATCGTCGGCGAATCGTTCGCGGTGGAAGCGGCCGCGCGCAAGGTGGCCAAGGATTACCCGAAGGTGTCGTTCCTGATGGGCTCGTCGGGCAAGCCGCAGGAACCCAACTTTGCCGTGTTCGACAACTACATTCAGGAACCGGCGTACCTGTCCGGCATGATCGCGGGCGGCATGACCAAGACCAACAAGATCGGCATGGTCGGCGGCTATCCGATTCCCGAAGTGAACCGGCTGATGCACGCGTTCATGGCGGGGGCGAAGGAAACCAATCCCAAGGTCGAGTTCTACGTGACGTTCATCGGCTCGTGGTTCGACCCGCCCAAGGCCAAGGAAGCGGCCTTCGCGATGATCGAGAAGGGCGCGGACGGGATGTACGCCGAGCGCTTCGGCGTGTCGGATGCGGCCAAGGAAAAGGGCAAGCTCGCGATCGGCAACGTGATCGACACGCAGGCGCAGTATCCGGACACGGTGGTGTCGTCGGCGCTCTGGAACATGGAACCGACGATCGACACCGCGCTGAAGGCGGTCAAGGCCGGCAAGTTCAAGGCGGAGGACTACGGCCAGTACTCGACGATGAAGTACAAGGGCTCGGAGCTCTCCAAGCTCGGCACGTTCGAGGCGAAGGTGCCAAAGGACATCCAGGCCAGGGTGGCGGCGAAGCAGAAGGACATTCTCGACGGCAAGGTCAAGGTGGCCGTCGTCGAAACCGAACCGAAGTCGACGGCGAAGTAACACGCGTGCGTTGCGTCGACGCCCCGGGTGCGGCCGGGGCGGTTGCGTTTGGTGGGGCGGATTGGCCGGGAATACGCATTCGAGGCGTGAGCCGCGCGCCGCGCCTAGCGAGGGTGAAGCC
>JANNYI010000193.1:0-4996 GCA_031410015.1 Betaproteobacteria bacterium
TGGCAGGCGAGGCTTCAGCCTCGCCTACAGGCGCTGTCGTTGAACGATTGGTAGGCGAGGCTTCAGCCTCGCGCGGCGCCACGGCCACCACCGCTGATCGCCCTGCAGGCGTGGCTTCAGCCTCGCGCGGCAACACGTTCACCACTGCGCCCCCGGATGCGCGCGCTGCAGGTGCTGCATCTGCGCCAGCAGGTGGCCGAGGTGCTCGGTATGCACGCCCTGCCGCCCGCCGCGGCCATTGCCGCCCTGCATCCACTCGCCGGCGGGCCGCGCCAGCGTGGCTTCCGCCAGCACGGCATCGACGGCCTGCAGCCACGGCGCGCGCAGCGCGGGCGCGTCCACGGCCACTCCCGCGTCGAGCAGCACGCGGTCGGTGGCGTCCAGCGTGAACATCTCGCCGGTGTAGGGCCACAACGCATCGAGCGCGCGCTGCATCCGCGCGTGCGATTCGGCCGTGCCGTCGCCCAGCGCAATCACCCATTCGGCGCTGCGCTGCGTGTGGTACGCCACTTCCTTCACCGCCTTGGCGGCGATCCCGGCCACGCGCGGGTCGGCGGACGCCGCCAATCCGCGCAGCAGCAGCAGATGCGCATGATCGAAGTAGAACTGCCGCGCCATCGTCATGGCGAAGTCGCCGTTGGGCAGCTCGGCCAGTTGCAGGTTGCGGTAGGCGCCGCCATCGCGCAGGAACGCGAGTTCGTCCTCGCTGCGGCCCTTGCCGTGGAGGCGCGCCTCGACTTCGCCGGCGTAGGAGAGCCACAGCCGGCCCTGCCCCAGGAGGTCGAGGCCGACATTGGTCAGCGCGATGTCTTCCTCGAGCACCGGCCCGTGGCCAACCCACTCACCCAGGCGCTGCGCGAACACGACATCGGTGTCGCCCAGGCGCAGCAGGTATTCGAACAACGCTTCGTCGCGGGTCATGGCCTGTGCCTGCCTCGGTTCAGATGTGCTTGACGCCGTCGGGCATCGGAAAGAAGGTCGGGTGCCGGTAGACCTTGTCATTGGCCGGTTCGAACAGCGCCTCGCGGTCGCCGGGGCTGGTGGCCACGACATCGGTGGACTTCACCACCCAGATCGACACGCCCTCGTTGCGGCGCGTGTACACGTCGCGCGCGTTGCGCACCGCACCCGCCGCATCGGGCGCGTGCAGGCTGCCCACGTGCTTGTGCGCCAGCCCGTGCTGCGAGCGGATGAAGATTTCCCACAACGGCCATTCAGCGGACATCGATGTCTCCCTTGCGAGCATTGGCCGGGCCGCGCGGATGCCGGTTGCCGTGCCGGTTCCTGCGGTCGGGCATGGTTGGGGTCAAGCGGCGGCCTGCGCCAGGCGCGCGGCGCGTTTCTCCGCGTGCGCCACCGCCGCGTCGCGCACCCACGCGCCGTCGTCCCACGCCTTGATCCGCGCGGCGATCCGCTCGCGGTTGCACGGGCCGTTACCCTTAAGCACCTGCTGGAATTCGGTCCAGTCGATGGTGCCGAAGTCGTACCGTCCAGTCTGCGCGTTCCACTTGAGGTCCGGGTCGGGCATCGTGATGCCGAGGTAGTCGGCCTGCGGCACCGTCTGGTCGACGAAGCGCTGGCGCAGCTCGTCGTTGGACAGGAGCTTGATCTTCCACTGCGCCGATTGCGCGCTGTGCACGCTGTCGGCATCCGGTGGCCCGAACATCATCAGCGACGGCCACCACCAGCGATTGAGCGCATCCTGCGCCATCGCCTTCTGTTCCGGCGTGCCCGCGCACAGCTTCAGCAGGATGTCGTAGCCCTGCCGCTGGTGAAACGATTCTTCCTTGCAGATGCGCACCATCGCGCGCGCATACGGGCCATACGAGCAGCGGCACAGCGGAATCTGGTTCATGATCGCCGCGCCGTCCACCAGCCAGCCGATGGCGCCGATGTCGGCCCACGTCAGCGTCGGATAGTTGAAGATCGATGAATACTTGCTCTTGCCCGCGTGCAGGTCGGCCACCATCTGGTCGCGCGAGACGCCGAGCGTTTCCGCCGCGCCGTACAGGTAGAGGCCGTGCCCGCCCTCGTCCTGCACCTTGGCCATCAGGATGGCCTTGCGCTGCAAGGTGGGCGCGCGGCCCACCCAGTTGCCTTCGGGCAGCATGCCGACGATCTCGGAATGGGCGTGCTGCTGTATCTGCCGGATCAGCGTGCGGCGATACGCGTCGGGCATCCAGTCCTTGGCCTCGACCTTGATGTCCGCGTCGATGCGGTCCTGGAAAGCGCGCTCCTCCGGCGCCATGTCCTCGCGCTGGCGCACGTCGTTCAAGCCGGTCTCGACGAGTTGGGCGTACATCGTGGATCTCCTGGAGGCGGGCCGCGGGGATGCTGCAGCCAGTCGCGCATTATGATACAGTTTTGCAATGCGTCAAGACAATTCTGTATCACAACCTGCCGCGACGATCCCCATGGCGACATGCGGCGACGCCCCTGCCGATCCGGTCGTTGCCCGCTGGATCCGGCGCGCGCTCGCCACCGACCCCCCGCGCGCCAAGTCGCTGATCGTCACCGTCTGGGGCGACGCGCTGGCGCCGCACGGCGGCGCGGTCTGGCTGGCGGGCCTCATCCGGCTGATGGCGCCGCTCGGCATCAACGAACGGTCGGTGCGCACCAGCGTGTTTCGCCTCGCGCGCGACGGCTGGCTGGTCGCCACCGCGGTGGGCCGCGTCAGCCGTTATGCGCTCACGCGCGAGGGCGCGCGCCGCTTCGACGATGCGCACCGCCGCATCTACGATCGCCCGGTGGAGGCGTGGGACGGCGCGTGGGATCTCGTGCTGGCCGACCGCGTGGCAACCGCGCACCGCGCACCGCTGCGCGAGGAGCTGCGCTGGGCGGGCTACGGCGAACTCTCCGCCACCACGTTCGTGCGGCCGCGCCTGCAGCCGCAGGCCCTCCCCTCGATCCTCGCCGCGCGCGGCATTGCCGGCGCCGCCATCGTGACGCAGGCGGTGGACATACCGGGGCAGACGCCGCTGGCCACCGCATCCGGGGCCGCGTGGGACCTGCCCGCGCTGGCCGCCGACTATCGCCGCTTCCTGCAGCACTTCGGCACGGTGATCGAGCGCTTTCGCCACCACGGCGAACACGATCCGGCGCAATGCTTTGTCGTGCGTACGCTGCTGGTGCACGCCTATCGGCGCGTGCTGCTGCGCGACCCGCTGCTGCCGGCCGCGCTGCTGCCGATGGACTGGCCGGGCGCCGCGGCCTATGCGCTGTGCCGCGACTTCTACCGGCTGACTCACGGCAGCGCGGAGCGGCACCTCGCCGCCACGCTGGCCACGCCCGATACAACGTTGCCACCGGCCAACGCGGCGTTTCGTTCGCGCTTCGGCGGCCTCGTCCAGGCGTGAAAAAGCCGCCGGCGCGTGGCGCCGACGGCTGGATACAACAGAAGACGCGTAACGTCTAACGGTCGCGGCTGGGCTTCCGCGCGTAGTTGGTGTTGTTGCCGCGATACTCGCTGCCCGACGCTGGCTTGGGTCCGCGCGCGCCGGTGGGCGCCGGATGCCACGTGCGGCCGCGGGCCGCAGGCTTGGCGCCGAAGCCGGGACGACGATTGGGCGCATCGTGCGTCGCGCGGGCGCGCGGCTCGAGGCCCGGAATCACATGCGCCGGAATGGTGGCGCCGGTGAAGCGCTCGATGGTGCGAATGGTGGCGCGTTCGGCGTGGTTGGCAAACGACACCGCCACACCGCTGGCGCCGGCACGGCCGGTGCGGCCGATGCGGTGCACGTAGTCCTCGGCTTGGCGCGGCAGGTCGAAGTTGATCACATGCGACAGGCCGGGCACGTCGATGCCGCGGGCCGCCACGTCGGTGGCCACCAGCGTGCGGACGCTGCCGCGCTTCAAATCGGCCAGCGTGCGGTTGCGCTCGCGCTGGTTCATGTCGCCGTGCAGCGCGGCGGCCGCATGGCCCTCGCCCTGCAGCTTGACGGCCAGCGCTTCGGCATCGCGCTTGGTGGCGATGAAGACGATGCTCTGGCGCATGGCCACGTCGGCCAACAGGTAATCGAGCATCTTGTACTTGTGCGAGCGGTCGTCGGCGAAATGCACACGCTGCTCGATCATCAGCGGCGCTGCATCCTCCGCCTTGACGTCGACTCGAACCGGGTTGCGCGTGAGCTTGGCGGCGAGGCGTCCCATCGCGCCGTCGAACGTGGCGGAGAACAGCACGGTCTGGCGCGTGGACGGCGTCAGCGCGCAGATGCGCTCGACGTCGTCGATGAAGCCCATGTCGAGCATGCGATCGGCCTCGTCCAGCACCAGCACCTGCAATTGCGACAGGTCGATGCGGCCGCGGTCGAGATGGTCGAGCAGACGGCCCGGTGTGGCGACCAGCAGGTCGACACCGCGCGCCAGCTGGCGGTTCTGCACCGGATACGGCGCGCCGCCGTACAGGCACACCACGCGCTGGCGCAGATGCTGGCCGTAACGCACGGCCTGCTCGGCCACCTGCTGCGCCAGTTCGCGCGTGGGGGCCAGCACCAGCACGCGCGGCTGGGTGGCCATGCGGTGCTTGGGTGCCGGCAACGACGGCGTGACCGACAGCATGTGCAATGCGGGCAGCACGAAGGCGGCGGTCTTGCCGGTGCCGGTCTGGGCGGAGCCGATCACGTCGCGGCCTTCCAGCAGCGGCGGAATGGTCTGCGCCTGGATGGGCGTGGGCGTGACATAGCCACAAGCGGCAAGTGCCGATTGGAGGGCCGGGGCGAGATTCAATTCTGCAAACGTCATAATGTGTTTTCCAAGATCAACGCTTCGCCGCGCACCACTTCGGGCGCGCAGGGCGACAACGCAACTGCCTGGCAGGCTCGCAAAACGCGGCCTGCACCAAGAGAAATCCGGATGGAGAACGGGCTGCGGATCTGGCGAAAAGCGCCGCCGGCAATTGGCCGACCTGCGTTGTTGCCGTGTCCGCGCCTGGCCGTGACCGGGTCGACATTGCTGCCATCGTCGCTAACCGGAAACTGCCGCCGGACGGGAGTGTTGC
>JANNYI010000194.1:0-1607 GCA_031410015.1 Betaproteobacteria bacterium
GGTCACCATCAGGCCGCCATCGCCATGGCTGAAGTCGAAATCGCCAACGGTGCGGACCCGGAAGCCAAGCTTCTTGCTCAAAACATCATCCGTGATCAGAAGGCGGAGATCGCGCAAATCGATGTCTGGCTTGAGAAACAGGCCAAGTAGTGTGCAGCCCAGAACCGGTGCTGCGCGAATCCCTACCGACGAAAGACGCCGACGAGTTCATCGATGAAACGCTCGCGTTCTGCGGCATCCGGCGAGGCCATGGCGCGGTGGACGCAATGGCCGAGATGCTGGCGCAACAGATCGCTTTCGACTCGCGCCAACGCTGCGCGGATCGCTTCGATCTGGGTGACGACATCGATGCAGTAGCGATCGTCTACGACCATCTTCGCGACACCGCGAACCTGCCCCTCGACCCGCTTCAGCGCCGTGAGTGCCTTCTTCGAAACAGCCTGATCCAATGGATACCCCTCCTGGGTACTTGAATATATACCCCCGTAGGGTATATGAAAGCGATGTATTCGGCAAGCGCGATTGGCGGAGGCCACGATGACTCCAGACGACCATCACGACGTGCACCCTCATCCATCGACACCGGCGGCGACCGGCGTTCGCGATCCCGTGTGCGGGATGACGCCGAAGCCGGACACGCCGCACCGCGCCGTCCATGGTGATCAGGAGGTGCTTTTCTGTAGCGCCGGCTGCAAGGCAAAGTTCGATGCCGACCCGGCCCGCTACATGAGCGCCGAGGCGCATACCGACGGCCACGCCGTACACGATCACGCCGGTTGTAGTCATCATGGCGTGACGGCGGGCGCATCAACGCCTGCTGCTCTTGTCAGTGCCCCTGCTGGAGCCAAGTGGACCTGCCCGATGCACCCAGAAGTCGTGCGGGATGGTCCGGGGGCCTGCCCGATCTGCGGCATGGCGCTGGAGCCAATGGTCCCGACAGCGGATTCCGGGCCAAACCCTGAGCTTGCCGACATGACACGCCGTCTATGGATCGGCGTCGCCCTCACAGCCCCCGTTCTTGTGCTGGAGATGGGTCGGCATGTCTTCGGTATTGATCGCGTTGTGCCACCCACGGTGAACGCATGGGTGCAGTTCCTGTTGGCGACGCCAGTCGTCCTTTGGGCGGGCTGGCCGTTTTTCGAACGGGGTTGGGCGTCGCTCGTGTCGCGCAACCTCAACATGTTCACCCTCATCGCGCTCGGGACTGGGGTCGCGTGGACCTACAGCGTCATCGCGACACTGGCGCCGTCGGTATTTCCACCGGCGTTCCGTGGTGTGAGCGGGCAAGTTGCTGTCTACTTTGAGGCCGCCGCCGTAATCACTGTCCTGGTTCTGCTGGGACAAGTTCTGGAACTGCGCGCTCGGGAACGGACCGGCGGCGCGATCAAAGCGCTGCTCGATCTCGCGCCGAAAACCGCACGGCGGCTGCGCGGTGATATCGAAGAAGAAGTGTCCCTCGATCTCATCGCGGTTGGCGATCGTCTTCGGGTTCGACCCGGCGAGAAAGTGCCCGTTGATTCCATCGTCGCGGATGGCCGTTCTACAATCGACGAATCCATGGTGACCGGCGAATCCATGCCCGTCACACGAACCGTTGGTGATCACGT
>JANNYI010000195.1:0-1244 GCA_031410015.1 Betaproteobacteria bacterium
CAGCAGGATGCAGTCCGCGCCGAGCGCGCGGTCCTCGTAGACCTGGTACGGGTCCACGATGAAATCCTTGCGCAGCGCGGGCAACGCGCAGGCGGCGCGGGCCGCCTGCAGGTACTCGGGCGCGCCCTGGAAATACTGCCGGTCGGTCAGCACCGAAAGGCACGCCGCGCCGGCCGCCGCGTAGCTCCGCGCGATCGCCGGCGGATCGAAATCGGCCCTCAGCACGCCCTTGGAGGGGCTCGCCTTCTTGATTTCGGCAATAACTGCCGGCTCGCCGGCGCCGACCTTTGCGCGCAGGGCGGCCTCGAAGTCGCGCGGGGCGCCAGCCGCCGCGGCCCGAACCTGCATCTGTGCAAGCGGCACCGCGGCGCTCGCCGCGCTGATTTCCTCGCGCTTGGTCGCGAGTATCTTCTGCAGGATGTCTGCCATTCGCGAAGCTCAGCCGCCGGCCTTGTGACGGGCCGCGTAGGCGATGTACTGGTCGAGCTTCGCGCGCGCCTCCCCGTTCGCGATCGCCTTGCGCGCCTGCTCGATGCCCGCCTCCAGCGACTTGGCCGCGCCCGACACGTAGATCGTCGCCCCGGCGTTGAGCAGCACGATGCTCAAGGCAGGGCCCGGCTGGTTGTCGAGCACCGCGAGGATCATTTCCTTCGATTCCTGCACCGTGCTCACCTGGATCGCGCGGCGGTCGTAGATCTCGAGGCCGAACTGCGAAGGGTGCACCGTGTACTCGTGGATCTCGCCCTTGACCAGCTCGCCGATCATCGTGTCGCCGGAGATCGAGATCTCGTCGAGCCCATCCAGCCCGTGGACCGTCATCACGTGCCGGCTGCCCAGGCGCTGCAGCACGCGCACCTGGATGCCCACCAGGTCGGGGTGGAACACGCCCATGACCTGGTTCTTCGCGTTGGCCGGGTTGGTCAGCGGCCCGAGCAGGTTGAAGATGGTGCGCACGCCGAGTTCCTTCCTCACCGGCGCCGCGTACTTCATCGCCGCGTGGTGGGTGGGCGCGAACATGAACCCCAGCCCGAGTTCCTCGATCGCCTTGCCCACCTGCGCGGGCGTGAGCGCGATGTTGGCGCCCAGGGCTTCGAGGACGTCGGCGCTGCCCGACGATGAAGACACCGAGCGCCCCATGTGCTTGGCGACCCTGGCGCCGGCCGCCGCGGCGACGAACGCCGCGCAGGTCGAGATGTTGAAAGTGTGCGCGGAATCGCCGCCGGTGCCGCAGGTGTCGACCAGAT
>JANNYI010000196.1:0-8952 GCA_031410015.1 Betaproteobacteria bacterium
TGGAGATGCTGCGCCGGGGCGTGACGGCGGTCCACGACGACGCCTTCCATGTGCCGATCGCCACCGAGGCGTCCATCGACGCGATCATGCAGGCCTACGCCGACGTCGGCATCCGCGCGACGGTGGCCATCGACCAGCCCATCATCGTCGAATACGACAAGTACCCCTACCTGCGTGCGTTGCTGCCGGAAGATGCACGCCTGGCGATGGAGCGGGCGCCACGGCAAACCGGCGCCGAGCTGCTCGCACTGTACGACCATCTCTTCGGCACGTGGCACGGCGCGGCGAATGGGCGGCTGCGTGCGGCCGTGTCGTGCTCCGCGCCGCAGCGGGTCACGGACGACTATTTTTCAGGGTTGTCGGCGTTGAGCAAGGCGCACGACCTGCCGTTCAACATCCACATTCTCGAGACCAAGCTGCAGCGCGTCCTCGGCGCCGAAAAATTCGGCAAGTCGCTCGTGCGCCATGTGCACGACCTGGGTTTCCTCGATGCGCGGATGATGGTGATTCACGCCATCTGGATCGACGACGCCGACATCGACCTGCTGGCAAAGTCGGGCTGCACGGTTGCGCACAACCCGGTATGCAACCTGCGGCTGGGCAGCGGCGTGATGCCGTTCCGGAAGCTGCGCGACGCCGGCATCCCGGTGTGCCTGGGCAGCGACGAGGCCATCAGCGACGATTCGATCAACATGTGGCACGTGGCCAAGACCGCGGCGCTGGTGCACACGATCGCGGACCCGGAGTACCTGTCGTGGCCGAAGGCGCCCGAGGTTCTCGAGGCGCTCACCCGCGGCGGCGCCCGCGCCATGCGGCTTTCGAACACGATCGGCCAGCTGGCACCGGGATTTGCCGCCGACCTCGCCATCCTCGATCTCGATACGCTGGCCTTCACGCCGTGCAACGACCTCGAGCGGCAACTCGTCCACTGCGAGGACGGCAGCTCGGTTCGCTACACCATCGTCGCCGGCCGGGTCGTGTTCGAGGGCGGCCGGTTGACCACCGTGGATGAACGCGCGCTGTGCGCCGAGGCGCGCGCACTGGCCGCCGCCGCGCGCCCGCAGCAGCAGGAGGCCGCGGCCGCTGCGCGGCAACTCGAACCCCATTACCGCGCGATGTATCTGCGCGCCGCCCAACAGGATGTCGGACTCAACCGCTGGCTTGCATGAACCCATGTCAATTCTCACCCAACCAAGGAACCCGCCCATGAAATCACGACTGCTCGTGTCGACCGCCCTGTTGATTGCCGCCGCGCTGGCGGGCACCGCGATCGCCCAGACCCCGACGACGATGCGCGTCGCGGGCAACTTCTCGTCGAACAAGAATCACGTCGACGCGATCGAAAAGCCGTTCTTCGGCGCCTTGCCTGCCGCGCTGGGCACACCGACGATGGCGATGAACTACAACCCGATGGACGTGGTGAACGTGCAGGCCGCCGATGCGCTGCGACTGCTGCGGTCGGGTGCCTTCGATGTGATGTCGGTGCAGATCGGCATGGCGTCGCGCGACGATCCGTTCTTCGAGGGCATCGACCTGATCGGCGTGTCGACCAACATGAAGGATCTGCGCAAGGCGGTGGATGCCTATCGCGAGGCGTTCGATCAGCGGCTGCAGTCGAAGTTCAAGGCCAAGGTCCTCACGCTGTGGCCCTTCGGCCCACAGGTGTTCTACTGCAACAAGCCGATCAAGTCCGTCGAGGACATCAAGGGTTTGAAGGTCCGCAGCTTCACGCCGTCGATGGCTGCGCTGATTCAGTACCTCGGCGGCACGCCGGTCACGCTGCAGTTCTCCGAGGTGTACCCGGCACTGCAGCGCGGCGTGGCCGACTGCGGCGTCACGTCGCCGACGTCGGGCAACTCCGGCAAGTGGGGCGAGGTGACGAGCTTCTTCATGCCGCTGTCGGTCTCCGGTTCGGTGCAGGGGCATTTCATGAACCTCGACTACTGGAACAAGTTCACGCCCGAGCAGCAGAAGAGGATCACCGCCGAGTTCAAGCGGATGGAAGACCAGATGTGGGAGCTGGCCGATCGCGCCAATGCGGACGCCGTCAACTGCAACATCGGCAAGGAACCCTGCAAGGAAGGCGTCAAGTTCAACATGACGCTGGTGCCGGTCACGCCCGCGGACGAGGCCAAGATCAAGGCTGCGGTCACCGCCTCGGTGCTGCCGCTCTGGAAGCAGACGTGCAACAAGGTCGACCCGAAGTGCGCCGACGCGTGGAACGCGACGGTTGGCGCCGCGCGCGGATACAAGATCGAGTAGCGCGTCGCGTCCTCACCGGCCGTGCCAGCGGGCGCGGCCGGAGTTCACTCACAAGGACCACCGATGAACAATCCCATCAGCCGCGTCGTCGAGCCGTTGGCGCGCATGGCGGCAATCGTGTGCGGGTACGGCGTGCTGCTGCTGTCGGTGGTGGTATCCATCGACATCGTCGGCCGCAAGCTCTTTGGCTTCACCTTCCAGGGTACTGATGACATGGGCGGCTACGTGCTGGCGATCATTGCCGTGGTGGGGGCCTCGTACACGATGGCGATGCGCGGCCATACGCGGGTCGACGTGTTCCTGGTGCGCTTTTCCGCCCGCTGGCAACGCATCCTCAATACCGTCGCCATGGTCACCATGGCCGCTTTTGCGGCCTTTGCCGCGTGGCGCGGATCCGACGTGCTGATGGAGTCGATCGAGTTTCAGAGCGTGGCGAGCAATCCGCTGCAGACGCCGCTGTGGCAGCCGCAACTGCTGTGGGTGATCGGCCTCACGTTGTTTGCGCTGATCTCCTTCGCCTATGCCGTGCATGCGCTGATGCTGCTGGCGCGCAGCAGCCCCGACCTCAATCGCTTTTACGGACCTGCCAGCGCGCAGGACGAACTCGAGGCCGAGTTGACGGCGCGCGCCGAGCGCGCCGCACAGGCGGAGCAGGGGGCGCTCAAATGATCGACCTCACCGGCGCCGCCATCGGCTTCGTCCTGCTCATCGGCCTGATGTCGCTGGGCCTGCATGTCGCGTTCGTCATGTTCGCGATCAGCATGCTTGGCGGCATCTTCTACCTCGGGTGGCCGGCCACGCTGCAGTTCGGCACCCAGTATTGGGGCGCCACCAACAACTTCGTGCTGGTGGCGATTCCGCTGTTTGTGCTGCTGGGCGAACTGCTGGTGCGCGGTGGCTTCACCGACCGGATGTACCGCTCGCTGTCCGACTGGCTCAATCCGCTGCCGGGCGGCCTGCTGCACACGAACATCGGCGCATCCGCCATGTTTGCCGCCGTATCCGGCTCGTCGGTGGCCACCGCGGCCACGATCGGTACGGTCGCGATCCCGGCCTTCAAGGGTCGCAACTACGATTCGCGCCTGGTGCTGGGGTCGATCGCCGCTGGCGCCACGCTGGGCATCCTGATTCCGCCGTCGATCAACATGATCATCTACGGCGCGATGACCAACACTTCGGTGGGCAGGCTGTATGCCGCCGGCGTGATCCCCGGGCTGCTGCTCACCGGACTGTTCATGGCCGTGATTGTGGTGGCGTGCTGGTGGAAGCCGTCGCTGGCCGTCGCGGTATCGGCGCCGGCGCCCATGCGCGAGCGCCTGTTGCGCCTGATCGACCTGTTGCCGCCGTTGGTGCTGTTCGTCGTGGTGATGGGCAGCATCTACCTGGGGTGGGCCACGCCCACCGAGTCGGCGGCGTTGGGCGTGATGATGTCGCTGCTGCTGTGCGCGTTGTACGGCAAGGTGTCGGTGAAGATGCTGCACGAATGCTTCATCACCACGGTCTCCGTCACCGCGATGATCATGCTGATTGCCGCCGCCGCGTTCTTCCTCAATTTCGTGCTCGGCCTGATGGGGGTGCCGCAGGCACTGGCGAGTTTCGCCAGCAAGCTCGGCACGTCGCAGCTCGTCATGATCGTCATCCTGACGATCTTCTACCTGATCCTCGGCTGCTTCCTCGATGCATTGGCGATGATCATCGGCACGATTCCCATCGTGTTCCCCCTCGTGACGGCACTGGGCATCGATCCGGTGTGGTTCGGCATCTACTTGGTGGTGATGGCGGAGCTGGCGCTGATCACGCCACCGGTGGGCATGAACCTGTATGTGGTGCAGGGCATTCGAGGGGAAGGCCTGATCACCGACGTGATCGTCGGCACACTGCCGTTCCTGTTCATGATGCTGCTATTGGTCGTGCTGCTCTGGGTCTTCCCGGACATCGCCCTGTGGCTGCCGCGTGTGTCGTTTGGCTGAGGATCGATAGGCAATGAGCAAGCGAATACTGTTGGGCATGTTGACGCCGTCGTCGAACACGACGCTGGAACCGGTGACGGCGCGCATGATCGCCGGGCTGCCGGAGGCAAGTGCACATTTCGGGCGCTTCCGCGTGACCGAAATCGCGCTGTCCGACCGTGCGCTTGGTCAGTTCGACGACAGCGAGATCCTTCGCGCAGCCGAGTTGCTGGCGCACGCCAAACTTGATGTGATCGGCTGGAATGGCACCTCGTCCGGATGGCTGGGTTTCGACGCTGACGAGCGACTGTGCGCGCGCATCACCGAGGCCACGGGCATCCCGGCCTGCACGTCGGTGCTGGCATTGAACGAGATCTTCACGCTGACCGGTGTGACACGCTTTGGCCTCGTCACGCCCTATCTCGACAACGTGCAGGCCGCCATTGTCCGCAACTACGCGGGTTCCGGCTTCGAGTGCGTGGCCGAGCGACATCTGCGCAAGCAGGATAATTTTTCGTTCTCCGAGGTGTCGGCCGATGAGATCCGCGCGATGGTGCGCGACGTGGCGAAGGCCGGTCCGCAGGCCATTACGATCTTCTGCACGAACCTGCGCGGCGCGCCGCTGGTGGAGGAACTGGAGGCCGAGGTCGGCATTCCGATCTACGACACGATCTCCACCGTGGTCTGGAAGTCGCTGAAGCTGGCCGGGGCCGATCCACGCCGGGTGACCGGCTGGGGCAGCCTCTTTCGCGACGTCGCCTGAGTGACCACGATGGACCTCGATCTCGTTGTCAGCAACGCGCGCGTTGCCACCGCGGCGGATGTCTTCGAATGCGACATCGGCGTGAAGGATGGCCGCATCGCGGCGCTGGCGCACGGCCTCACCGGCAGGCGCGTGATCGACGCCGCCGGGCGCTGGGTGCTGCCCGGAGGTGTCGACAGCCATTGCCATCTCGACCAGCCGATGACCGATGGTTCGCGGATGGCCGACGACTTCCGCTCGGGAACCCGTTCCGCGGCCTGCGGCGGCACCACCACGGTGATCCCCTTCGCCTGCCAGCAGAAAGGGCAATCGCTGCGGGCGGCCGTGGACGACTACCATCGCCGGGCGGACGGCAAGGCGATGATCGACTATGCGTTCCACCTGATCGTCTCCGATCCGACACCCGACGTCCTGCGCAACGAATTGCCGCAGCTGATCGCCGAGGGCTACACGTCCTTCAAGATCTACATGACGTACGACGACCTGAAGCTCAACGACCGTCAGATCCTCGACGTGCTGGCGGTGGCGCGGCGCGAAGGTGCGATGACGATGATCCACGCCGAGAACACGGACTGCATCGCGTGGCTGACCGAGCAGCTGCTGGCCGCGGGGCATACGGCACCGCGCTTTCACGGCACGTCGCGGCCGATGCTGATCGAACGCGAGGCCACGCACCGCGCGATCGCACTGGCGGAACTCGTCGACCTGCCGGTGTTGATCGTCCACGTGTCCGGACGCGAGGCGGTGGAGCAGATCCGGTGGGCGCAGGGGCGTGGCCTCAACGTGTACGGCGAGACCTGTCCGCAGTATCTCTTTCTCACGCAGGACGACCTGGAGAAGCCGGGATTCGCGGGCGCCAAGTGCATCTGCAGTCCGCCGCCGCGCGACAAGGCCAACCAGGAGGTGATCTGGCAAGCGCTGGAAAGCGGGGTATTCCAGGTCTTCTCGTCGGATCACGCGCCGTTTCGCTTTGACGGTCCCGACGGCAAGCGCATCGCCGGCGATGATGCGCCATTCAACCGTGTACCCAACGGCATTCCCGGCATCGAGACCCGGTTGCCGCTGCTGTTTTCCGAAGGCGTGCTGCGCGGCCGTATCGACATCAACACGTTCGTCGCGCTGACGTCGACCAATGCTGCCAAACTTTATGGCTTGTATCCGCGCAAGGGAACCATCGCCGTCGGCAGCGATGCCGACCTCGTGATCTGGAACACCGATGCCAGCGTGACGATCGCCAACTCGATGCTTCACCACGATGTCGATTACACGCCCTACGAAGGCATCGTCGTCAACGCGTGGCCGGACATCACGCTGTCGCGCGGCGAGGTGGTCTGGTCGAATCCCGACGTCGCCGCCGCCGCAGGTCGCGGGCAATTCCTGCGGGCTGCAAAGCCCATCCCGGCGGCGCGGCGGCGGATTGCCGAGGGGTGAACGCCGACGGCGGCTGACGTCGCTCGCCTGCCGTCGCTACTTCGCTCTCGGCACGCGCCCCATCAGGAAGAATTCGTCGTTGGGCCGCATCCCGATCAGGTTGGCCATCCGGTTCGACAGCGCGAAGAAGGCCGCGATGGCGCCGATGTCCCATGCATCTTCAGCGCCGAATCCATGCGCGGTCAGGACCGCATAGTCGTCGTCACCGATAGCCCTGCTGTCCAGCGCCACCTTCAGCGCGAAGTCGAGCATCGCACGCTGCCGCGGCGTGATGTCGGCCTTGCGGTGGTTGACCGCCACCTGGTCCGCAACGAGCGGATTCTTCGCATAAATACGCAGGATGGCGCCGTGCGCGACGATGCAGTACAGGCAATCGTTGGCGCCCGAGGTGGCCACGACGATCATCTCGCGCTCGGCCTTGGTAAGGCCGCCTTCTTTTTCCATCAGCGCGTCGTGGTAGGCGAAGAAGGCGCGGAACTCGGCGGGCCGGTGGGCAAGCGTGACGAACACGTTGGGAATGAACCCCGCCTTCTCCTGCACGGCGAGAATGCGCGCGCGGATGTCGTCCGGCAGTTCGTCGAGTTGCGGGACGGGGTAGCGGCTGATGGAAGGCTTGGTCATGCACATGAGTCTACCAGCGAGAAGGGGACGCATCAGGAACGAATGCACCACGCGGCCCTTTATCAGCCAAGAGCGGGAGCGCCGCGAAAGTGCGTCAAGGGCGCGACATTTCCGGGCTGCGAACCCTAGGCAGTGAACTCCTCCGCCGATTCGCGCCGCGCTTCGATCATGACCGGAGTGGCGCGAGCGACGCGTGGTCGACGGCCACGCGCCGGATGGCGAGCACGGCGTCCGCCGGCAGCAACCGCTCGACATTGTGTTCCCACGCGCGGGTGTGCTCGGGCAGGTGCAGCGACCCGTCGGCCTCCTCGCGGATCAGTCCCGTTTCCAGCAGCGTGTCGATGTAGGACGCGAACGTCGAGCGCTCGTAGAAATCCGGCGGCGCGAACTCGAACAGCAGCGACAGGCGCTGGGTGAGCATCTGCATCAGCTCCTCGAGGCGCTTCCTCTGCAACGTGCCGGAACCGACGCGGGTCAGGAGCGCGATCGTCAGGTAGTTGCGGCGCAGCAGGTGCCGCAGCGAACGCGCCAGCAGCTCCAGCCCGGCATGCTCGGGACTGTAGCGATCCACGGCGCGCAGCGCGCCGTCGGCGCCCGACCGTGCGAGCCCCATCTCGACGAACAGCAGCGCGATGCGCTGCACTTCCGCGACGGCCTCCTCCGGCGTGTGATACAGCGTCAGCTCCGCACGCAGGAAGGGCAGCGCGCCCTCGGCGAACTCGGCGAGCCGTTGCGGCGTGACTTCACGCGTGCCCACCAGCACGCTTGCGACCAGCGCCGGCAGCGCAAAGGCGTGCAACGCGTTGTTGCGCAGGTAGTTGAGTGCCGCCACCTGCGCGTCCGGCACCGTGATCACATCGCCGAGCGGATGCGCCACGCGGGTCGCGAAGCCGAGCTTCAACGCATGCGCAATCACTGCCGCCGGCGTGAGCTGCGTCAGCACGGCAGCGGGCGAGTAGGGGAGGCGTGACGCGATGGTCGAGAGCCAGGTGATCTGCTGCGCCAGCGCGCGCTCGTCCAGCGCGTTGCGCGGACTGGGCACGATGGCCAGCGCAAACAGGTTGATCGGGTTGATGACAATGGCGGCGTTGATGCGCTGTGCCATTTCGCGCGCAAGCGGCACCGTGAGGCGCCGTGCCGTGTCGCGCTGCTCGTCGCCGGTAAGCGCATGCCAGCCGGGCGCCTCCCGGTCGATGAACTGGTCGAGCGACAGCGGGGGGCCGAAGTTGACGTACACGCTGCCATAGTCGCGCCGCAGGTCGCGCGCGACGCCCAGCAGCGCACCCAGCGACTCGCGCCCCTTCGGCGCGCCTTCGAGCTCGGCCACCAGCGTGCGGCCCTCGAGCAGCTTCTCGTAGCTGAAATTGACAGGCACCAGCAGCAGCGGCCGTGGATGCTCGCGCATGAAACTCTCGATGGTCATGCCCAGCAGGCCGCCCTTCGGCACCAGTGTGCGCCCGCTGCGGCTGCGGCCGCCCTCGATGAAGTACGCGATCGGGAATCCCCTGGCCAGCATCGCATGCAGGTACTCGCGGAACACCGCGGCATAGAGCGGCACCCCTTTGAAGCTGCGGCGCAGGAAGAAGGCGCCGCCGCGGCGGAGCATCGGGCCCACGACCGGAAAATTGAGATTGGCACCGGCGGCGATGTGCGGCGGCGCGAGCCCCTGCGCGACGACCAGGTAGGACAGCATCAGGTAGTCGATATGGCTGCGATGGTTGGGCAGGTAGACGAGTCCCTTGCCGGGGGCGGCGCGGGCGAGCTCGTCGCCGTGGTGGACCTCGATCCCGTCGTAGAGGCGCTGCCACAACCGCTTGAGCAGGATCTCGCCGGCGCGCACGACCGGGTAGCTGAAGTCCGATGCGATCTCCCAGGCGAACTTGCGCGCATGCCCCTCGGCCACCTCTGCGGTCACGCCAAGGCGCG
>JANNYI010000197.1:0-6027 GCA_031410015.1 Betaproteobacteria bacterium
CGGGGATATCGTTGCATCGAACCTGCGAGGCTGAAGCCTCGCCTACAGGGTGGGCCTACAGGTGCGCGCTACGACCCGTCAATCCAGCGTGCGCGCCAGCCACGCCCGCGCCTGCGCGCTGTAGACGTTCCACGCCAGCCCCGCCAGCACGAACGCCGCGCCGGCGAATTGCAGCGGCGCGAGACCTTCGCCCAGGAACACGGCGCCGCTCACCAGCCCCGACACCGGGATCAGCAGCGCAAAGGGCGTGATGACCGCAGTGGGATAGCGATGCAGCAGCGCGTTCCACGTCGCCAGCCCGAACAGCGTGGCGAAATAGCTCATGAAGAGCACGCAGGCCCATGTCTGCCAGCGCATGTCGACAATGGCGGTCAGCACGGCCGGCCCGCCTTCGAAGAGCCACGAGGCCGCTGCCAGCGGCACGGGCGCGGCAAGACTTGCCCAGACGACGAAGCCCACGATGTCGACGTCGGCGCGACCCGCCGCGCGCTTGGCGATCACGTTGCCCACGGCCCAGGCGATCGCGGCGCCGAGCACCAGCACGAAGCCGAGCAGCGTGGTCGATGCGCCCGCGGCTATCTTGTGCGCGGCCAGCAGCGCCACGCCGATCGCGGCGATGGCTGCGCCGATCAGGCTTGCGCGCTGCAGGCGGTCGTGCAGCCACCACGCCGCGAAGCCGATCGTGAAGAAGACCTGCGTCTGGATCACCAGCGACGAGAGTCCGGCCGGCATCCCCAGTTGCATGCCGAGGAACAGGAGGCCGAACTGGAAGACACCGATGGCGAAGCCGTAGGCGATCAGCGTACGGGCATCCACCTGCGGGCGCTTGATGAACAGGATGGCCGGCACGGCCGCGAAGAAAAAGCGCAGGGCCGCGAGCGCAAACGGGGGCACCGCATCGAGCGCCCAGCGCATCGGCACGAAGGCAAAGCCCCAGATGACGACGACGGCGAGGACCAGCAGGAAATCACGAGGCGACAGGCGGGTGGGCACGGCGGGGCACCAGGGCAGCGCCGCCGCGGTCGTCGTGGCGACGACACGGGGCGGCAAGCCGCAATTCTACCGACACCGCACGCGGACCCCGGCTGCGGTTCCGGGGTGGCCGCCGTGGAATGCCGATTTGGAACAAAAATTCCATTTTTCCGTACTGCAGAACTTGTGTTTCGAACGGGCCTGCGCGAAAATCGCGGGACACGCGAGTCGTAGTGACCAGGCATCCGGACATCTCATGCGAAATTCAACACCGTTCGCGCCGGGCCGCGCGCTCGACGTCATCTGTCTCGGCCGTTTTGCGGTCGATTTCTATGCGCAGCAGATCGGTGCGCGGCTGGAGGATGTTTCCAGCTTCGCCAAGTATCTCGGTGGATCGTCGGCCAACACCGCCTTCGGCTGCGCGCGGCTGGGCCTCAAAGCCGGCCTGATTTCGCGCGTGGGCGACGACGCGCTCGGCCGCTTCCTCACGGAAACCATCGCCCGCGAAGGCTGCGATGTCAGCCACGTGGGCATCGACCCCACGCGGCTCACCGGCGCCGTGGTGCTGGGCATCAAGGACCGCGAGTCCTTTCCGCTGATCTTCCTGCGGGAGAATTGCGCCGACATGGCCATCGCCGACGCGGACATTGCCGAGGACTACATCGCCAGCAGCCGCGCGCTGCTGATCACCGGCACGCACTTCTCCACCGAGTACATCTCGGCCATCAGCAACCAGGCGCTGGACCGCGCGCGCAGGAACAACGTGCGCACGATCCTCGACATCGATTACCGGCCGGTGCTGTGGGGGCTCACCAAGCGCGGCGACGGCGAAACGCGCTATGTGCAGGCCGAAAACGTCACGGCGCACATCAAGAAGATGCTGCCCAAGTTCGACCTCGTGATCGGCACGATCGAGGAGTTCAACATCGCGGGCGGCAGCACCGACATCCACGCGTCGCTGCGCGCCGTGCGCGCGGTGTCGGCAGCGGTGCTGGTGGTCAAGCGCGGCGCGATGGGCTGCGCGGTGATCGACGGCGCCATCCCCGCCTCGCTCGACGACGCCTTCAACGGGCGCGGCGTTGAAGTCGAGGTGCTCAACGTGCTCGGCGCCGGCGACGCCTTTTCGGCGGGCTTCCTGTCCGGCTGGGTGCGCGGCGAGGACTACGACCATTGCGCGCGCTACGCCAACGCCTGCGGAGCGCTGGTGGTCTCCCGCCACGGCTGCGCGCCGGCCATGCCCACGCGCGTGGAACTCGATTACTTCCTGGCCAACGCCGCGGCCATTCCGCGGCCCGACCAGGACGCGACGCTCACGCGGCTGCACCGCGTCACCGCACCGCGCACGCGCTTCGACGAAGTGTTCGCCTTCGCCTTCGATCATCGCAACCCGTTCTTCGATCTCGCGCAGCAGGGCGGCGTCGACGAATCGCGATTGCCGAAGCTGAAGCAATTGTTCGTGGATGCCGTGGTAGCCACCGAAAAATCACTCGGTATCGCCGGCAGCACCGGCATCCTGTGCGACGACCGCTATGGCCAGGACGCGCTCAACGCGGCCACCGGTCGCAGCTGGTGGATCGGGCGCGCCGTCGAATTGCCCGGCTCCAATCCGGTGGTCTTCGATCGCGGCCGCTCGATCGGCACCACGCTCATCAGCTGGCCGCTGGAGCACATCGCCAAGTGTCTCGTCTACTACCATCCGGACGACGCCATCGAACACCGGCTGGAGCAGGAAGCGCAGATGCGCACGCTGTACGACGCGTGCCAGGCCAGCGGCCACGAGCTGCTGCTGGAGATCATTCCGCCACGTCATCTGCCGCGCGCGGACGACACGGTGCTGCGCTCGATGCAGCGCATCTACAACCTCGGCATCTATCCGGAGTGGTGGAAGCTGGAGCCGATGACCCCGGCGCAGTGGCAGGCGGTGGATGCGCTGATTTCCGAGCGCGATCCGCATTGTCGCGGCGTCGTGCTGCTGGGGCTGAACGCCGCCATCGATGTGCTGGCCGCAGGCTTTCGCGATGCGGCGGGCAGCGCCACCTGCCGCGGTTTTGCCGTGGGCCGCACGATCTTCCAGGAGCCGAGCCGCGCGTGGCTGGCCGGCGAAATCGACGATGCGACCCTGCAGCGCGACGTGCGCGCGGCCTACGAACGGTTGATCGCGTTGTGGCACGCGGCACGCGCCGCCGCGCCTGCAAGCCGCGTGCAGCCATGACCGCGACCGTGCGGCTCACGATGGCGCAGGCGCTGGTGCGCTACCTCGCCGCGTTGCGCGCTCCCGACGATGCCGGTGTCGACCGCGCGCTCTTCGGCGGCGTATTCGCGATCTTCGGCCACGGCAACGTGGCCGGCATGGGCGAGGCGCTTTATCGGCATCGCGCAGAACTGCCTACATACCGGGCGCACAACGAGCAGGCGATGGCGCACGCCGCCATTGCGTACGGCAAGGCGCACTTCCGGCGCCGGATGATGGCCTGCACCACGTCGATCGGCCCCGGCGCCACCAATCTCGTCACCGCGGCGGCGCTGGCGCACGTCAATCGGCTGCCGCTGCTGCTGCTGCCGGGCGACACGTTCGTCTCGCGCGCGCCCGACCCGGTGCTGCAGCAGGTCGAGGATTTCGCGGACGGCACGGTCACCGCCAATGACTGCCTGCGGCCCGTGTCGCGCTACTTCGATCGCATCGTGCATCCGGCCCAGCTGCTCGCGGCATTGCCACAGGCCGTGCGCGTGCTCACCGACCCCGCGCTGTGCGGCCCGGTCACGCTGGCGTTGCCGCAGGACGTGCAGACAATGGCCTTCGACTTTCCGGAGGCGTTCTTTGCGCCGACGCCAATCGTCTGGTCGGCGCCCACGCCAAGGGACGCGCAGTTGCAGGCGGCGGTCGCGTCGTTACGCACCGCGAAACGGCCATTGCTGGTTGTGGGCGGCGGCGTGCTGTATGGCCTGGCCACCGCGGCGCTGAAAAAATTCGCTGAACAGCATGGTGTGCCAATCGCCGAAACGCAGGCCGGCAAGGGTGCACTGGGGTGGGATCATCCGCTGCAGATGGGCGCGATCGGCGTCACCGGCTCGCCCGCCGCCAATGCGCTGGCGGCCGACGCCGATGTGGTCATTGCCGTTGGCACGCGTTTGTCCGACTTCACCACCGGCTCGCATTCGCTGTTTGCGCAGGCGCGCCTCATCAATCTCAACGTCAACGCGTTCGATACGCGCAAATGGCGCGGCATCGAGTTGCTGGCCGATGCAGGTGCGGGACTGGAGGCGTTGTCGGCCGCGCTGCCGCAATGGCGCGCCGAGGCAGCGTGGACGCAGCGCGCACAGACCGCTGGCGAGGGCTGGCGCCATGACATCGCGCGCCTCACCGCGCGGCGGGAAGTGGCGCTGCCCTACGACGGCGACGTGATCGGCGCCGTCCAGCGCTCGGCGGCCGATTCCGCGCGCGACGACATCGTCGTCTGCGCCGCAGGCACGCTGCCGGCCGAGCTGCACAAGCTGTGGCGCACCGCCACGCCAGGTGGCTACCACATGG
The DNA here is from genome assembly GCA_031410015.1 of Betaproteobacteria bacterium. Lineage (GTDB taxonomy): Bacteria > Pseudomonadota > Gammaproteobacteria > Burkholderiales > Casimicrobiaceae > VBCG01. The sequence continues at coordinate 4,502 of JANNYI010000197.1, forward strand.
AATACGGCTACTCGTGCATGGGCTATGAGATCGCCGGTGGCCTGGGTGTCAAGATGGCGCGACCCGGTCGCGACGTGATCGTGATGGTGGGCGACGGCAGCTACCTGATGCTCAACGCCGAGATCGCCACGTCGGTGATGCTGGGCATGAAGCTCATCGTCGTCGTGCTGGACAACCGCGGCTACGGCTGCATCAACCGCCTGCAGCAGGCGTGCGGCGGCGAGCCGTTCAATAACCTGTTCGATGATTGCGTGCAGGGCACCGACGGCGCGCCGGTGATCGACTTCGCCGGTCACGCGCGATCGATGGGCGCATTGGCGGAATATGCGGATGGCGTGCCGGCGCTGGAAGCCGCGCTGGTCCGCGCACGCGCGGCATCGCGCACCTATGTGATCTGCATCGACACCGATCCTGCGCAGACCACGGCCGAAGGCGGCTGCTGGTGGGAAGTCGCGGTGCCCGAAGTCTCTGATCGGACGCAGGTGCGGGACGCGCGAGCGCGCTACGAACAGGACAAACGGAAGCAGACGCCATGAGCCGCCCCTTCGCCGTCAAGATCGGCATCAATCCCATTTCGTGGAGCAACGACGACCTGCCGTCGCTGGGCGGCGAGACGCCGCTCGAGGTTGCGTTGAGCGAAGGCAAGGCAATCGGCTACCAGGGCTTCGAACTGGGCAACAAGTTTCCGCGCGAATCGAACGCGCTGCGCAAGGTGCTGGACGCGCACGGTCTCGAACTCGTCTCGGGCTGGTATTCGGGACGGCTGGCGCGCGGCACGGTGGAGGACGAAATCGCCGCGGTGGGTCCGCACCTGAAGCTCCTGACCGACAACGGCGCCAAGGTGATGGTGTACGGGGAAGTGGCCGGCAGCATCCAGGGCGCGCCGCGACCGCTGTACATGCGCCCGCGCTTCTTCCGGCCCGAGCAGTGGGCGGCCTACGGCGAGCGCCTCGACGCATTCGCGCGCCACACGCTGGCCCACGGCGTGCGTCTCGCCTACCACCATCACATGGGCGCGTATGTGGAAACGCCGGCGGACGTGGACACGCTGATGGCGCACACCGGACCCGAGGTCGGGCTGCTGTTCGACACCGGGCACATGACCTTCGCCGGCGGCGACGCCGCCGCGATGCTCGCGAAGCACATCGGCCGCGTATGCCACGTGCATTGCAAGGACGTGCGGCCGGACGTGATCCGGACGGCGCGCAACCGCAACTGGAGCTTTCTCGAGGCGGTGATCAACGGCGCATTCACCGTGCCCGGCGATGGCGCGATCGCCTTCGCACCTCTGATTGAGCAATTGCGCGCGCACGGTTACCAGGGCTGGCTGGTCGTCGAAGCGGAACAGGACCCGACGGTGGCGCCGAGCTATGCGTATGCCGACAAAGGCTATCGTCACCTTCGGGGGTTGGTGGATGCAGGCGCGACCGCTGTAGGCGAGGCTTCAGCCTCGCGCAACGCGTCGACGGCGACGCAAGGCCCCCGAGGCTGAAGCCTCGCCAACAGAGACCCGCACAAGGTGTCCC
>JANNYI010000198.1:0-2473 GCA_031410015.1 Betaproteobacteria bacterium
CGCCCGCGCGGCCCAGCGCCAATACGAGCAATGGGATCAGCAGGCGGTGGACGAAGCCGTCACCGCCGCGGCGTGGGCCATCGTGGCGCCGGAGCGCAACCGCGCGCTGGCCGAACTTGCGGTGGCCGCCACCGGCCTCGGCAACGTCGCCGACAAGATCGCGAAGAACCGCCGCAAGACGATGGGCCTGCTGCGCGACCTGAAGGGCGCGCGGTCGGTCGGCGTGATTCACCGCGACCCGGACCGCGGACTGGTCGAGATCGCGCGTCCCGTCGGCGTGGTCGCGGCCATCACGCCGTCCACCAATCCCGGCGCCACGCCTGCCAACAACATCATCAATGCGCTGAAGGGCCGCAACGCGATCATCCTGGCGCCGTCGCCGAAGGGGCAGTCGACGCTGACATTGCTGCTCGAATTCGTCCATGCGGAATTGGACCGCGTGGGCGCGCCACGCGACCTCGTGCTGCAGCTGCCCCCACCAGTATCGCGCGAGATGACGCGCGAGCTGATGCGACAGGCCGACGTCGTGCTGGCCACCGGCTCGCGCAACAACGTGCACGCGGCCTACAGCAGCGGCCGGCCCGCGCTGGGCGTGGGCGCCGGCAACGTGGTCGTGATCGTCGACGAGACGGCGGACATCGCGGCGGCCGCCGATCGCATCGCGCAGTCCAAGACCTTCGACAACGCCACGAGCTGTTCATCGGAAAACAGCCTGGTCGTGCACGCCGACGTGCATGACGAGCTGATCCGTGCGCTGACTGCGCAGGGCGGTGCGCTGCTGACCCCGGAGGAGACCACGCGCCTGCAACAGGCGATGTTTCCCGACGGCAAGCTGGCACCCGCCGTCATCGCCAAGCCGGCAGCGGAGATCGCGCGCATCGCGGGTCTTTCGCGTCCGGCATTGCAGACCGCACGCTTCCTGATGGTGGCGGAGTCCGGCGTGGGCGCGCGCCATCCCTTCTCCGGCGAGAAGTTGTCGCCCGTGCTCGCCGTCTATCGCGTCGCCGACTTTGCTGCAGCCGTCGCGCTGACCGAACGCATCCTGCACTTCGATGGTGCCGGACACTCGGTGGGCCTGCAGACCGGACTGCCCGAGCGCGCGGTGCCACTGGGCGAAACGCTGCCGGTGTGCCGCGTGATCGTCAACCAGGTCCATTGCTTCGCCACGGGGGGCAGCTACGACAACGCGCTGCCGTTCTCGCTTTCGATGGGCTGCGGCTCGTGGGGCGGCAACAGCATCTCCGACAATTTCAATTACCGGCATCTCCTCAACATCACCCGCGTCGTGGCGCCGATCGCGCCGGCGCGCGTGCGCGAGCCCACGGAAGACGAACTCTTCGGCGCCTACCACCGGAAGTACGCCGTCAAGCCCGGCCATGACTGACGCGGCCATGCCGCAGACGCTGCGGGACCTCATCGAGCAGCAGGCGGCCACGCAGCCCGACGCGCCGCTGCTGGTGCATCCCGCCACTGGCGCCAGCACGACGTATGCGGATCTGCGCCGGACCGCGGTGCAACTCGCCGGTGAACTGGCGGAGGCGGGCATCGTGCCGGGCGAGGTCGTGTCGACGATGCTGCCCAACGGTGGCGCGGCGGTCGAAGTGTTCCTGGGCGCGATGCACGGCGGCTACGTCGTCTCCCCGATCAACCTGCTTGCCCAGGATGCCCAGCTCGAGCATGTCCTCGCGCATTCAGGCACGCGCATCGTGTTTGCGGCGGCCGAACATGCCGCGCGGCTGACGGCGTTGGTGGCCAAGGCGGCCCCGAGCGTGCGGATTCGCGCGACGGACCCGGACGCGATGGCGCCGCAGTCCGCGCGCGCGGCGCCGCCGGTCGAGGTCGCACCGTCCTCGCCGGCGCTGCTGATGTACACGTCGGGCACCACCGGGCTGCCCAAGGGCGTGCTCCTCACGCATCGCAACCTGCTTGCATCGGGGCGCGCGGTGGCCGCGGCGCAGGCGCTGACCTCCGCCGACCGTGTGCTGTCGGCACTGCCGCTCTATCACATCAACGGACAATGCATTGCGACGATCGCACCGCTGGTATCCGGCGGCAGCATCGTGATCCCGCGCCGCTTTTCCGTGTCCGGCTGGTGGCCGCTGGTGGAGCGCTACCGCCCGACATGGTTGAACCTCGTGCCCACGATGATCGCGTTCCTCTGCAACGGTCCCGAGCTCACGCCGGCGCAGCGCGATGCCTGTCGCGGCGTGCGCTTCGCGCGGTCGGCGTCCGCGCCGCTGCCCCCGGAGCAGCATCGCGCGTTCGAGCAGCGCTTCGGCATCTCGATCGTCGAGGCGATGGGTCTCACTGAGACGGCCAGCGTGGCCTTCTCCAATCCGCTCGCACCCGCCGCGCGCAGGATAGGTTCACCGGGTCTGCCCCTGGCGGTGGAGGCGCGCGTCGTGGATCCGGGAGCGGGTGGCCTGACCCTGGGCGGTCACGCAGTCCGCACGACGGCCACCGTGAGCGAGCG
>JANNYI010000199.1:0-15230 GCA_031410015.1 Betaproteobacteria bacterium
CTCGTTGGCCAGCGGCTGGTGCTCCTGCAGCGATTCCGGTGTCGTGCGCAGCATGCACTGGCCAAGCGCAACCGAACCCTGCATCCAGTGGTGAATACCGTCCGGGCCGCGATGGTTCATCGCCCCCGTCATCTTTTCGACAAGGCCCGGCTGTACCGGCGCGCCGTCGAAATGGATGATGCCGGCGATACCGCTCATTGGGCGATGGCGGGACGCCGCCATCGTCGCGGGCCTACCGGAACCACCTCCTGCGCGAAGGGCGCGTACTGAGCCAGATGCGCGGCATCCTCGTTGAGCGCAACCCCCGCGCACTGCACCCACGCGTGGGCGCCGAACGGGCCGGCGCCGGCGCGTGCGCCCAGCCGAAGCTCGCAGGGAATGCCGTCACGCTGCAGCAGCCACCACAGCACCACGGACCGATGCAGGCAGGCGACCGCAACCGGCGCATGCGCGGACGCGATGGCCACCAGTCTGGCGACGGCCACAGCACGCGCGAGGTCGGACGGCGGCATGGCTGATGCCGTGGTTCCGCCGTCGGCGCGCGAATCCACGCGGAAGTCGATGAACCGCAAGCCGAGCCGGGCGCCAACCAGCAGCGCAGAGGCTTGCAGCAGCAACCGCCGATCGGCCGGGGAGAGGTCCCGGAACTTGCGCCAGCTACGCATCGCTGACGAGCAGCAACTTGCGTTCCGCGAGCTTGCCGACGAACGCGCCCAGGTCGCGGGCCAGAACCTCGTCGGTCACGTCGAATTCCTCGACCAGCGCCGCGCGGGCCACCGCCACGTCCCCGTTGGCGTTCAGGGCCTTCCACATCGCGAGGCCAACCTCGTCGAGCCCGAAGTATTCGCCCGTCTCCAGGTTCAGGAGGACGCCTTCGGCGTCGAGTTCCGTGGCAAGAACCGTTTCGGGAATCGTCACTTTCATCGGGAATTGCGATCCATGGCGCGGGATGGAAAACGTCGATATTAGCGTGGCCGGCGGGCGGGAGGCCCTTTTTGCCGGGGTTTGACGAAGGAAAGATGCCGGGGAGCGGGCTCGGTGGCAGGTGTCGGGCATGTTTCTCGCTTACGGATGGAATGTCGGAACCCGGGACGCTGTTCCACAGTCTGACCCAATCGGGCCAAAATGGGACCGCGCGGGGTCTGCAATCCCGCAGGCAGGGGCAGGCGGGCCGGGCGTCGGCGGGTACGTTAAACTATGTAAATGGCCGGCCAAGTTGATTGCGGGTTACCTTTGATGCGCTGTTTCGACTTGTTGCGTTTGCTTCCCGGAGGCCTCCCGGCTTGCCGCACCGCGGCGCTGGCCCTGGCGTGCGCGGTTGCGATGCACCCGGCGCTGGCGCAGACAGGCGCGACGGCACCGCAATCGCCCGCGTCCGTTTCGCGGGAACCTGTCGCGGTCAACGCACCCGGCAACGCCGCCAACTACGTTCCCGAAGCCAAGCCCGCCACCGGGCCTGCGCCGCTCGTGCCCAATGCTCCTCGCGTGGCGCCGGTGCCGGCAGGGCAGGTCACGGCCGACGATTACCGGATCGGCGCGCAGGACCTGATCGAAATCCAGGTGTTCGGCATCGAGAACCTGAAGCGCGAGGTGCGGGTGAATTCGCGCGGCGCCATTTCGATGCCCCTGATCGGAACGGTAATTCTCGGCGGGCTCACCGGGCAGGAGGCCGAGGCGCTCATCGCAACGATGTACGAGAAGGATTTCCTGCGCGATCCGCAGGTGTCGGTGTTCATCAAGGAATTCACGAGCCAGCGCATCACCGTCGAGGGCGCGGTCGCCCGTCCGGGCATCTACCCCATCCGCGGCCAGACCACGCTGATGCAGGCCATCGCCATCGCCGGCGGCCAGGGGCAGTTGCCCAACCTGCAGGAGGTCATGGTCTACCGCCGCGAAGGCAACGACAAGAAGATCATGACCTTTGACCTCATCAAGATCCGGGGCGGCGAATTGGAAGATCCCACGCTGGTCAATGAAGACGTGGTCGTGGTCAAGCGCGACCCTGGGCGCGTCGCCTTGCGCGACTCTGTGTTCGGCGACGTCATCACCATTGTGAATCCGCTGAACTACCTGCCGCGGTAGGCCTCTCGCGAATGGCGGATCAAAACCTCCCGGGCATGTTGCCGGCCGCAAATTCAGCGGCGCTGCAGGCCCGTCCTGCGAACGCGCTGTCGACGTACGTTCTGCCGCCGGCCATCGCCGGGCCGCCGGACGACGACGAAGCGATCCACCTGCGCGATCTCTGGCGTGTCATCGTCAAGCGCAAGTGGGTGGTCGTCGCCGTGTTTTTCATTGTCGTGATCACCGCGCTGGTGGTCACGATGATGGCCACGCCGATCTATCGCGCTTCCATCACGCTGAAGATCGAGCGCGAGGCGTCGAAGATCATCGACTTCAAGGGCGCGCCGTCCGTGCCGGAGGAATACGGCGATGTCGACTTCTACCGGACGCAGTACGAATTGCTGAAGAGCCGCACGCTCGCCGAACGCGTGGTCAAGCAACTCGACTTGCGGCAGCGGAACGCGTCGGCGCTGGAGAAGAAGGTCCCGTGGTGGTCGGCATGGTGGCCTGCAGGGTTGTCGGAATGGTGGGCCAGCGTTCGTTCGGGCGGACCGGATGCGGGTGACAAGCCGGGCGTCGACGCGTCCCCGGCCGACGTAGCGCGCAATGCGAGCGAAGCGGCGGTCGGCGCGTTCATGGGCTCGCTCACGGTGGAGCCCGTGCGCAATTCGCGGCTGGTGCGCGTCCTCTTCGACTCGCCGGATCGCAAACTCGCCGCCGATGCGCTCAACGCGCTGGCGCAGAACTTCATCGCGGTCAACCTCGAACGGCGCTACGACGCGTCGTCGTACGCCAAGACCTTCCTCGAGGAACGGCTGGCGCAGACCAAGGCTCGCCTCGAGGATTCCGAGCGCGCGCTGGTCGAGTTCCAGCGCGAGCAGCAGATCATCAACGTCGATGAGAAACAGAGCGTGCTCGCACAGACGTTGGCCTCCTACAACGCCGCGGCAGCCAAGGCGGGCGAAGACCGGTTGAAGGCCGAGGCGATGTACCGGGAGTTCAAGGAAAATCCGGAGTCCTCGCCGCAAATGCGCGAGAACAAGTCGATGGCGGCGCTGCGCGAGCAGCGGACCAAGCTGCAGGTCGAGTATCAGGACCTGCTGCGCGTCTACAAGCCGGCATTTCCCAAGATGCAGCAGTTGCAGGCTTCCATCGACGAAATCGACAGGAAGATCGAGGAGGAGTCCCAGATCGTGCGGCGCGCGATCGAGGGCAGCTACAACGTCTCCGTGCAGCAGGAATCAAGCATCAAGTCCAAGCTCGAGTCGTCCAAGAAGGATGTGCTCGACCTGCAGGGCCGGAGCATCCGCTACAACGTCCTGAAGCGCGAGGTCGACACCAACCGCTCGCTCTACGACGGCCTGCTGCAGCGGCTGAAGGAAGTCGGCGTGGAGGCCGGCGTGGGCACCAACAATGTTTCCGTGGTGGATTCGGCGTTGACCCCGGCCGCGCCGTTCAAGCCCAACCTGACGCTCAACCTGCAGATCGCGGCGGTCCTCGGACTGCTGCTCGGTGTCGGTCTTGCCTTCTTCCTCGACTATCTGGACGACACGATGCAGCACCCGGAGGACATGGAGCGCATCTCGCATCTCGCGGTGCTCGGTGTCATTCCGATGGTGAAGCCCGGCCGGGGCCAGAAGGACATGGTGCCCGCGCTCCTGTCCCGCAACGACGCGCGGTCGGCCTTCGCGGAGGCCTACCGCTCGGTGCGCACGGCGTTGCAGTTCTCCACGCGCGAGGGCGCGCCGCGGCAGATCGTCGTCACGAGCACGACGGCCAAGGAGGGCAAGTCCACGACCGCCCTTTCGCTGGCAATCAACTTCGCGCAGGCGGACCAGCCGGTGCTGCTGATCGATGCGGACCTTCGCAATCCGATGCTGCACACGCTGCTCGGCCTGGACAACAGCCGTGGGTTGTCCAATTACCTGTCGGGCGACATGCCCGCGCTTGGCGTTGTCCGGGTTACCGAGATTCCCAATCTCTACGTGATCCCGGCGGGTCCGCTGCCGCCCAATCCGGTCGAACTCCTGTCCGGACCGAAGCTGCTCGGTCTTCTGGCCGAACTGGACAAGCGCTTCGCGACGACCATCCTTGACGCGCCGCCGGTACTGGGCCTGGCGGATGCGCTCGTGCTCGGCAACCAGGTGGGCGCGGTGATTTACGTCGTGGCAGCCGGTACGACGCGCAAGGCCCATCTGCGCGCGGCGCTGAAGCGTCTGCGCCAGGCCAGCGTGACGCCCGTCGGCGCGGTGATGACCAAGCTCGACATGCGCGGACACATGTACGGTTACGAAAACGCCTACTATCAGTACAACAGGAGCAACGGCGACGCTCCGCGTCTGGCCTGAGGCGCGCGCAGGCGCACCTGCCCACCTGCGCCGTAACGCGTCCCGCATCGGCGTTGCGCGCTGATCGCCATGCCCCAACGCCCCTCCGCGGATCGCACCGCCAAGCTGCTCCTCTGGAACCAGAAGGAGAGGACGCGTATGCACGCCGATCCGCGGCGCGAGGCGTCCCTGTTCGATGCCGGGACCGTGTTCAAGCTGGCGCTTGGCAGGCCGGTTGAATTTTCGGATCCTGCGTTGAAACGGGTAAGCGCCGCCACCCTGCGTGCCGCCGCCGTCGCCCATGTACGGCATTTCCACTTCCGCGCCGATGCAACGCTCTACGAGGTGCTTGGCGTTGCGCGTGACGCCACCGAGCAGGAGATCAGGGAGGCGTTCCGATTTCTCATGCAGCTGATCCACCCCGACCGCCAGGACGCGCGGCGGGAGTGGCCCGACGCCTTTGCGGCGCGGGCCAACCACGCCTACACCACCCTGCGCGATGCGGAGTCGCGCGCGAAGTTCGACCGCGAGGAAATGGAGCGGGCTGCGCGGTCGCGGATGGCGCAGGGCGCGGCCGCCGTCACCGCCGCGCCGCACGGCGCCCAGTGGCCGAAGCCGGGCCGCATTGCGCGCAGGCCGCCGCCGCGCGCCGTGCTGCCGGAATGGTTGACGGCGGGCGTGGGCGGCTTCGCGCGTGCGCATCCTGCGGTGGTGGCGTTCGGCATGCTGATCGGCATCGCCGCGCTGGTGATCGGGTCCGCGGCGTGGGAGCGCGGCGCGGGAGGGCTCGCCCGCGAGGCGCGCGATCCTGCGCCGACTTCGTTGCCGGCACCGCCGGAGACAACAACGGTGGCGACCGTCCCTGCTCCGGAACCGGTAGCGGATTTGCGCACGGTGCAGCGCGCTGACCGACTGGCTGCCGTCGCGCCGAAACCCGAGCCGGTTGCGCCGGCGGTGCCGACGCCGGCCAATGTCGCGCCGACGGTGCCGGACATGCCGCCGGAGCGAACGGTGGCTGCGATCGCCCCGACACCGGCGGCAGCGGCGGTGCCGGCGCCAACGCCGGACGAGATCGAGGCGCAGTTCGTGGCTTTCGTCGATGCCTACAACCGCGGCCGGCTCGACGCGATGGCAGCCTTGTTCGACAACGACGCACAGACCATCCAGCGCCAGGGCCGCGCCGCGATTCGCAGCGATTACGACGATCTCTTCCGCCGTTCGGACTCGCGCCGCATGAGCGTTTCCCGGATGAGCTGGACATTGTCGGGGGACGTGGCGCAGGTCAAGGCCGAGGGCGCCGTGCGCATCGCCTGGCGTGACGGGCGGGAAGCCGAGGAGCGGCTCGCGCTGGACATGGATCTCGCGCGACGCGACGGACGCGTGGTCATCATCCGGCTTGCGCAGCGGACCGGTGCGCCATGAACGACGGCGACGGAAATTCCGTGGTGCGGTTCACGGTGCGCGCGCTGCCGGCAGTGGCGATCGTGCTGGCGCTGGTACTCGGCTGGCGGGCGCTGGTCGCGGGACGCGCGGTGCTGGTGGATGCGGACGCGCCGGCGGTGCGCATGCGCGCCGATGCAGCGCCCTTGCGCGACGGGTCGGAAGCGGCCTGGCGCGCGCGCGTCGCACAGAATCCCGCGGACCATGTGGCGCTGGTGGTCCTGGCCCGGGTGCTCGAGCAACAGGGCAACGCGGCGGGCGCGCGCGCGGCGATGAGCGAGGCGCTGCGGTTGGCACCCGCCGACCGCCAGGCGCTGATCGAGGCCGGGGCATTCCACCTGCGCGCGGGCGACGCGGCGCAGGCCGTGCCTTACCTGCGGCAGGTCGCCGACCTCTATCCGGAAGCGCGCGCGGGCCTCTGGCCGGCATTCGTCGCCGTGCTCGACGGCGGGCGCGCCGATGCCTGGTTCGCGGGCATCGCGCGGGACAATCCGGACTGGTGGCCCCAGTTCTTCGACCATGCATGCGCGAAGGCGCGCAATGCCGCCGCGTTGCAGAAATTGCTGGGTGTACGCGCCGACGCGGGCACCGCCGGCGCCAACGAGCGTCGCTGCCTCATCGATCGGATGCAGCGCGAGAACCAGTGGCCGGGCGCCTACCAGGCGTGGCTCAACAGCCTACCGGCAGGCGAGCGCAAACACATCGGCTATGTGTACAACGGCGACTTCGAACTGCCGCTGTCGAACCTGGGCTTCGACTGGACGATTCCGGCGCAGGAAGGCGTGTTCGTCACGACGCGGCCGGCTGCCGGCGCGGGCGGCCCGCGCGCGCTGGAGGTGGAGGTCGTGAACAAGCGGTGGAGCCTGCCTCCGGCGCAGCAGTACCTGATGCTGGCTCCGGGCCGGTACCGGTTCGAAGGCCGCGGGCGCGCCGACCGGCTGCAGACCTGGCTCGGCGTGCAGTGGGGACTTTATTGCCGCCCCGACGGCACGCGCGCCGCACGGCAACTTGCGCGCAGCGGCCCATATCTCGGGACCTCCGGGTGGGAGGCCTGGCGCGAGGACTTTGCCGTTCCGGCCGATTGTCCGGTACAGCTTCTGCGTCTCGAACTGGCCAACCCGCGCCGCGATGCCGTAACCCCCGGCGATGTTGCGGCCCGGCTCGATGGCGCGGTCTGGTTCGACGATTTCCGGGTCCGCAGCCTTGACTAGCAGGTGTCGTCGTTCATAATGAATAATCCGAAGTGGTGTTCGCCGACCGGCGGCTTGGAAAACCTGATGAAAACGCATGTCTTCTCGCTTTTGTTTGGCATCGTCGCCCTGCTCGGCGCGGGTGCCAGTGCGGCGCAGCAGGCCGGCACCGTGGCCAGGCTCAACAACCTCGAAGGCAACGTCCTGGTGAGCCAGGGCGATGCGATGGTCGCGGCCACCAACGGCCAACGCGTCCCGGCGGGCACGCGCGTGCTCACGATGGCCGGTGCCAAGGTCGGGATCGTCTACGACAGCGGGTGCGACGTCTCGCTCAAGGAAAACCAGCGTTTCACGGTACGCACCGGTGAATGTGCGACGCTGCTCACCGAGGTCGTGTCGCTTGGACCTGCGCCCGCGGTGGCAACGGGCGTGACCTCCAATCTTGTCGTCGGCGTGCTCGCCGGTGCGGGCTTCGGCTACGGCATCTACGAAGTCTTCCGCAACCGATCGGTCAGCCCCAACTGAGCGCCATCAAGACCTCCTTTCCGGACGGAAACGTGGAGCCAGTGGGCTCCACGTTTTTTTGGACGTTCGCGGCGTTCGTGCTGCTGGCGCCGCTGTACAAGGCGGGCAACCGCGCGTTGCCGCTGCTGCTGCTCGAATTCGCGGCGATCGCGTTCCTGCTGGTGCTGGCACTGCGGTATCGCGGCGATTCCGTGCGCGCGTGGCCGCGAGCGCTGCGCATCGCGCTCGCGCTCATGCTCGTGTATCCGCTGCTGCAGCTCGTCCCGTTGCCGTACTCGCTGTGGCGAGCCCTCCCGGGTCACGTCGAATACGCGGTCGTTCTGGAGGGATTCGCGGCGCCGGGTCTCGCCGGTGCGGCGCGTGCGATCTCGGTCGTGCCCGCCGCGACGGAATACGGATGGTTGGCGCTGCTGCCGCCACTGGCGTGCCTCGTCGTCGTCCCGTTGCTCGCGCCGGCCCAGGTCGTGCGGCTGCTGACGGCGATGGCCGTGGTCGCCGGCCTGGAAGGCCTCCTCGGACTGCTGCAGGTTGGTGGCGGCGGCGATTCGCTGTTCCGACTGCGCGAGACGCAGGCGCTCGGCGCGGCGACCGGGACGTTCGTCAATCGCGACCATCTTGCTGCGCTGCTTGCGATGATGCTGCCGGTGCTGATGGGTCTGTTGGCGTACGACCTGCGCCGCCGCCGGCATGGCCATGCGGGGCCAGGCGAGTCCGGTGCCAACGCCGTTTCGCAGCGCGTGCTCGTGTTCGGATCGGCGCTCATCATCCTGCTGTGCCTGGTCTTCACCTATTCGCGTGCCGGCATCGCCACCGCGCTCGTCGGACTCGCGTGTTCGTCGGTGCTGCTGGTCCGGACGCGCTCCGGCCGAGCACGTGGCAACCTGATCGTGGGCGCATTGATCGGGCTGGGGGTCGTGCTTGCGGCGCTGATCGGGCTCGCGCCGGTGCTGGAACGCTTCGGACCTGCCGAACTGCAGCTGTCCGGCGAGGGGCGCTTCGCGCTCTACGCCGCGACGCTGCGCGCGGCGATCGAGTTCCTGCCGTTCGGCAGCGGGCTGTCCACCTTCGCCGATGTCTTTCCGCGGTTTCAAGGGGGTGTGTTTGGCGGCTACATCGACTACGCGCACAATGACTACCTGCAACTCCTGCTGGAAATCGGTCTCGCGGCGGTCGTGGTGATCGCGCTGTTGCTGTTCACCTATGTGCGGCGGATGGTGGCGCTGCTGCGCGACAGGGGCGGGCGCAGTTTCACCGTTCTCCAGATTGCGGCCGGATTGGCGCTGCTGCCGCCGCTGCTGCACGCGATGTTCGACTTCGGTCTGCACATGCCGTCGAACGCGATCTGGTTTGCGACGCTGGCGGGGGTGATGCTGCATCCCGGCGTGGCCGGCGCGGCGATGAGCGAATCAGCGCACGGCTCGGGAGCGGAACGCGCAGACACAGCTGCCAAAGGATTCGAGACTTCATGATCGACCTGCACTGCCACCTGCTGCCGGGCATCGACGATGGCGCATCCGAACTGGCCGTCTCGCTCGCCATGGCGCGCATTGCGGCGGCCGACGGCATCCGCACGATCGCGTGCACGCCGCACATCTATCCGGGGCTGTTCGAGAACGATAGCGCGGGGATCGCCGCCCGGGTCGAGGACCTGCGGCACCGTCTGCAGGCGGAGGGCATCGCGCTCGACCTGGTCGTGGGCGCGGACGCGCACCTGACGCCGGAACTTCTCGGGCGGTTGCAGGCGGGCACGGCGCCCACGCTGGCCGGTGGACGGTACTTTCTCCTGGAGCCGCCGCACACCGTGGCGCCGCCGCGTTTTGCGGAGGCAGTGTTCGATTTCGTCAACGCCGGCTATGTGCCGGTGATCACCCACCCGGAGCGTCTCACGTGGATCCGGCAGCACTACGCGGCGTTCGCCGCGATGGTGCGCAGCGGCGCGTGGATGCAGGTGACGGCAGGCAGTCTTTGCGGCCGCTTCGGCAAGGACGCGCAGTACTTCGGGCAGAAGATGCTCGACGACGGCTTCGTGCACATCCTCGCCACCGATGCACACGATCCGCGTCATCGCCAGCCGCTGCTTGCCGAGGGGCGCCGGGCCGCGGAAAAGCGCGTGGGCGCGGAGGAAGCGTCAAGGCTCGTCGTCGAGCGGCCGCAGGCCATTCTCGACAACCGTCCGCCCCATGAAGTCACGCCGGTGCCCGCGCTGCGCGACGGTGGCAGGCCGTCGCGCCGAGGTCTCTTCGCGCGATTCTTCGCGCGGCGGTAGGCCGCGAAGGCTACGTCCGCGCGCGCAGCGCCCGCTTCACATCCGGGATGTGCTTGAGCGCCCGAATCACCTGCGCCAGGTGATGCCGGTTGCGCACCTGCACGGCGAAGAACATCGCCAGCACGTCGCCGCCGTCGGGGCGCTCCATCGACACGGCATCGATGTTGGCGTCGGCATCCGCAATCGACGTAGCGAGGTCCGCCAGCAATCCGCGCCGATCGGCCACCAGCAGCCGCAAGCCGGTTTCGAACACGCCGGTGACCTCGGGCGACCATTCGACGTCCACCAGCTCCGCCGGGTCGTGCCGCTGCTTCTTCAGCGTGATGCAGTCGCGCGTGTGCACGAGGAGGCCCTGTCCACGCCGGAACTGGCCGACGACGGTATCGCCGGGAATGGGGCGGCAGCACTTCGCGTACTGGATGGCCACGCCCTCGACGCCGCGCAGCGTCAGTGCGCCGGGCTTCGACGTGACGTTGGCCGTGTCCTCGGACTTGCCGGCAACCTTGGTCAGCGCCTGCGCGACGACGAAGGACAAGCGCTTGCCCAGCCCGATGTCGGCGAGGATGTCGAGCTGGCTCTTGGCGTCGTATTCCTTGGCCAGCGCTTCCCAGCGGTCCCACGTGATCGCATCGGGCTCGACGCGGAGCGTGGCCAGCGCCTGGTTCAGCAGCCGCTCGCCGAGCGCCGCGGACTCCTTCTGCTGCAGGCCTTTGAGGTAGTGCCGGATGCGCGAGCGCGCCTTGCCGGTGCCCACGAACGACAGCCACGACGGATTGGGGCGCGCGGTGGGCGAGGTGAGGATCTCGACGTGATCGCCGTTCTTCAGCTCGGTGCGCAGCGGCAGCAGCTCGTAGTTGATGCGCGCGGCCGTGCAGTGATGGCCGATGTCGGTGTGCACGCCGTAGGCGAAGTCCACCGCGGTGGCGCCGCGCGGCAGCGCCATGATCTTGCCCTTGGGCGTGAACACGTAGATCTCGTCGGGGAAGAGGTCGCCCTTGATGTGCTCGAGAAATTCCTTGGAATCGCCGGACTCGGACTGGATGTCGAGCAGGCTCTGCAGCCAGCGCGACGTTTCCTTCTGCGCCTCGAGCAGATTGAGTTCGCCGCCCGCCTTGTAGAGCCAGTGCGCGGCCACGCCGGCCTCGGCGACGCGGTGCATGTCGTGGGTGCGGATCTGCGCTTCGAGCGGTGTGCCGAAGGGGCCGAACAGCGTGGTGTGCAGCGACTGGTAGCCGTTGGCCTTGGGGATCGCGACGTAGTCCTTGAACTTGCCGGGAATGGGCTTGTAGAGCTCGTGCAGCACGCCCAGCGCCGCGTAGGTGGCCGTCTGGTCCGCCACGAGGATGCGCACACCGTAGATGTCGAACACCTGCGCGAACGTGTAGCGCTTCTCGCGCATCTTCTTGTAGACGGAATAGATGGTCTTCTCGCGGCCCGTGACCACCGCCATCAGGTTGGCCTTGGCCAGGCCCTCGCGGATGACATCGAGCAGCTTGTTCATCACCTCGCGGCGGTTGCCGCGCGCGGCCTTGATCGCGCCGACGAGCACCCGGTAACGCATCGGGTGCAGGTGCTTGAACGACAGGTCCTGCAATTCGAGGAACAGCGCGTTCAAGCCCAGGCGATTGGCGATCGGCGCATAGATGTCGATGGTCTCGCGCGCGATGCGCTTGCGATGCGCCGGCGCCATCGCGTCGAGCGTGCGCATGTTGTGCAGGCGGTCGGCGAGTTTGATCAGGATCACGCGCACGTCGCGCGCCATCGCCAGCAGCATCTTGCGGAAGCTCTCGGCCTGGACTTCCTCGCGCGAGGTGAACTCGATCTGGTCGAGCTTGGATACGCCGTCGACCATGTCGGCCACCGGCTTGCCGAACGTCGACTCGAGTTCGGACTTGGACACCGACGTGTCTTCCATCACGTCGTGCAGCAGCGCGGCGGCAAGCCCCTGCGCATCGAGCCGCCATTGCGACAGGATGGTGGCTACGGCCAGCGGATGGGTGATGTACGGCTCGCCCGACTTGCGGAACTGGCCGCGGTGCGCGGACTCGGAGAACTCGAAGGCGCGCGACACCAGCGCCACGTCGGGCGCAGGCAGGTAGTTGCCCAGGTGTCTGGTGAACTCCGCGATCTCGGACATACGTTGGACGTGGGTCCGGGATCGGGAAAGGTCAACGCTACGGGGTAGTCGGCAGCGTGGGGGCGGACTTCATCAGCATCTCGATGCCGATCTTGCCGGCCGCCATTTCACGCAACGCGATCACCGTGGGCTTGTCGCGGTCGGCATCGACGAGCGGCGTGGCGCCGGAGGTGATCTGCCGCGCGCGATTGGTGGCCGCGAGGGTCAATTCGAAGCGGTTGGGGATGCGGGCCAGGCAATCCTCGATCGTGATACGCGCCATGGTGTGACTCCGGTTCAGGTGTGCAACAAATCCGCGAGCAGCGCCGCGTGGCGCACTTGCTGCCGTGTGGCGGTCAGCCGGGCCGCGCGCACGATCACGGAAAGATCGTCGACGGCTCTCGCAAAGTCCTGATTCATAATAACATAATCGAATTCCCCGCAGTGCCGCATCTCTTCGCGCGCGGCTTCCAGCCGGCGACTGATCACCTCCGGCGCGTCCTGGCCGCGCTTTTCGAGGCGCTCCTTGAGCGAGGCGAGCGACGGCGGCAGGATGAAGATGTGCACGGCCTCGGGCATCAGCCTGCGCACCTGGCGCGCGCCCTGCCAGTCGATCTCGAGCAGCATGTCGTGGCCCTGCTGCACCTCCTGGCGCAGCCACACCGCGGACGTCGCGTACCAGTTGCCATGGACGTGCGCATGTTCGAGGAATTCGCCGGCGGCCTTCAACGCCATGAACCGCGGCTCGTCGACGAAGTGATAGTCGACCCCGTCCCTTTCGCCGGGGCGCGGCTCCCGCGTCGTGTAGGACACCGACAGGCGGATGCCGCCCTCGCGCTCGAGCAATGCGCGCACGAGACTGGTCTTGCCGCCGCCGGAAGGGGCCGCGAGCACGAAGAGGCAACCGGACGCGGGGGGCGCCTTGGTGGCGATGATGGTTGGTTGCGTCACGACCTGCGCACCCTCTCGGCGCCGCGGGCGCGCGGCAGGACGGGGCCTGCACGCGGCCTCTTTGGTGCGCTCACGGATGACGTGTCATCACGTGTCGGCCGCCGTCGGTCGCACGGGGACGCGCGCTGCGCGCCTCCCTCGGCTTCGCCTCGGCCCCCGCGCTCACTCCACATTCTGCACCTGCTCGCGCATCTGCTCGATCAGCACCTTCAATTCGAGCGAGACCTGGGACACCTCGACATCCACCGACTTCGAGCCCAGCGTATTCGCTTCGCGATGCAGCTCCTGCGCCAGGAAATCGAGGCGCTTGCCGGCGCTGCCGCCGGCGCGCAGGACGCGCCGCACTTCCGTCACGTGGCCGGTGAGGCGCTGCAACTCCTCGGCCACGTCGATCTTGGTGGCGAAGATGGCGAGTTCCTGCTTCAGGCGGTCTTCGTTCGGGTCGAGGCCGGCATCGCGCAGGCGCGTGGCCAGCCGTTCGTTGAAGGCGGCGTGAATGGCGGGGATGCGTGGCGCCACCCGGGCCACCTGCGCGGTGATGCCGTCGCAGGCGGCGTCGAGCATGGCGGCGATCTTGGCGCCCTCGCGCGACCGCGCGGCGTCGAGGTCGCGCAGGGCCGCGGCAACGAGGTCCGTCACCTGCTCCGCCAGTGCGGCCGGGGGCGCGGAGGCGTCGGCCATCACGCCCGGCCAGCGCAGGATCTCGTGGACCGTCAGCGGCGAGGCGCCGGGCACCTCGCGGGCGACCGTGGCCGCGGCGGCGGCCAGCTGGGCCACGCGACCGGTGTCGACGGCCAGTGCCGCGTTGCCGCCGGCGGGGCGATTCATGGCCACGCGACACTCCACCTTGCCGCGTTTGAGGGCGGCGGAAAGCTTCTCGCGCAGCGCGGGCTCGATGGCCCGCAGCTCGTCCGGGAGCTTGACCGTGACATCGAGGAAGCGGTGGTTGACCGAGCGCAGATCGACGGCCAGGGTCACTCCGGGCAACTCGGCGGCTACCGCCGCGAAACCGGTCATGCTGAGGATCATGGGTGTTTTCCGGGGTGTGCTGGTGCCCGCCCACGGGGTCCGCGGCGGCGAATTACAGCATTTTGTGCCGATTCGGGCGGTTTTTGCGCCCGGAACCCCGATACCGGCATGCGATTTCTTTACTTTGGGCGCCGGGTTGCCGAGAATGTATGAGGATTTCGGTGACGGCGCAAGCCGCTTTTCGCAGGGGCTGGCATGCGTTTTGCCACGTCTTTGTGGATTACGAAGACCGTTGGGCGGTTCACCGTGAACTGCCAGCGCCTGCCCGGACACCCCAAACACCATGGCCGTTACCAATCAAGCCCTAGTCGGCGGTTACCAGCTTCTGAACTACCGGATCGACCGGCAGATCAGCCGCGGTGGCTTTTCGATCGTCTACCGCGCCTTCGACACCGACGGCTCGCCGGTGGCCATCAAGGAATACCTGCCGGCGTCCCTGGTGCTGCGCACCGAGGGCGACATCGTGCGCGCCAGCTCGGCGGAAAACCTCACCTCGTTCCGCTACGGGATGAAGTGCTTCTTCGAGGAGGGCCGCGCGCTCGCCAAGATCAATCACCCCAACATCGTGCGCGTGCTGAATTTCTTCCGCGCCAACGAGACGGTGTACATGGTGATGCGCTACGAGCGCGGGCGCACGCTGCAGCAGCAGATCCAGATGCGCCAGGACCAGATGTCCGAGCGGCTGGTGCGGCACGTCTTCATGCACCTGATGAACGGCCTGCGCGAGGTGCACACGCACAAGCTGCTGCACCTCGACATCAAGCCCGCCAACATCTATCTGCGCACCGACGGCACGCCGGTGCTGCTCGACTTCGGCGCGGCGCGGCAGACGCTCACCAGCGCCAAGCCCAAGCTCGCGCCGATGTACACGCCGGGCTTTGCCGCGCCCGAGCAATACCGCGATCCCGACCGCCTCGGGCCGTGGACCGATGTGTACGGTGTCGGCGCCTCGATGTTCGCGTGCCTGGCCGCCTTCGCGCCGCAGGCGGCGGATGCGCGCGTGCAGGAAGACCACCTCGTGTCGGCCAAGAAGATCTGGGCGGGCCAGTATTCGGACAACATCCTCGAGGTGATCGACTGGTGCCTGCGCCTCGATCCGCTCGAGCGGCCGCAGAGCGTGTTCGCGCTGCAGAAGGCCATTCGCGAGATTCCGCAGACCAAGCGCAAGCTCACGTTCTTCGGCAACCTCAAGAAATTCCTGTTCTCGGATGTACGAGCCTAGGGCCTGTTAACGCTATGAACACAAACGCGTTGCAGGGCCAAAAACACCCAGCGCAAGGCGCGAGTGCGAAGCCAGGTCGGGTACCTGGCGAGCAATCGCAACG